>NZ_PIJF01000143.1:0-1992 GCF_002809985.1 Geobacillus sp. WSUCF-018B | reverse complement strand
CATCAAGGGGACAAACCCATTGCGGCGAAGACGATTCTGGATTGGTGCGCCCGATACAAAAAAGGGGGCTTCGACGCCTTGAAGCCGAAGCGCCGTTCGGACCGCGGCCGCTCCAGACGTCTGTCCCCCGATGATGAGGATCATATTCTAGCATTGAGGAAGGAACATCCCWCCATGCCCGTGACCCTATTCTACGAACAACTCACCAAGCAGGGGGACATTCCCACCACCCTCTCATACTTTACTATATACCGATTGTTGAAAAAACACAACCTGGTGGGAAAAGAAATCTTGCCGCATGGGAAAGCCCAGAAAACGTTTTTGATCGCGTATATCGATGACTGCTCGCGGTTAGTGCCATATGCCCAATTTTTCCCTTCGGAGAAGTTTGACGGGCTGCGGATCGTCACGAAGGAAGCGGTGCTTCGTTGCGGGAAGCCGAAACGCATTTACTCGGACAACGGGAAAATTTATCGGTCCGAGGTGCTGCAGTATGCGTGCGCCGAGATGGGAATCACCTTGATCCACACCCAGCCGTATGATCCGCAAAGCAAAGGGAAAATCGAACGGTTCTTCCGCACCGTACAGACGCGGTTTKATCCGCTGCTGGAGTTGGATCCCCCGAAGTCGCTCGAAGAGCTGAACGAGCGCTTTTGGAGGTGGCTTGAAGAGGACTGGACGGAAAAACGCCGCATGAGGTGTTTCAATCGCAAGTGCATCTCGTGTCGTTCATCGAAGATAGCGATTGGCTGGATGCGATTTTTCTGAAGCGGGAGCACCGCAAGGTCAAAGCCGATGGAACGATCACCTTGAACAAGCAGCTGTATGAAGTGCCGCCCCGGTTCATTGGGCAATCGATTGAACTCCGCTATGACGAACGGGGCGTCTATGTGTACGAAGAGGGCAAACGGGTGGCGGAAGCCATTCGGGTGCGTATGGAGGACAATGCCTATGTAAAGCGCCATCGGTCGCCGTTTGCGGCGGTTTCGGCGAAGGAGGGCGAACAGGATGTATAAAACGTTTTATTCCCTCTCGCGGGAGCCGTTTGCCAAGAAGCGCTGCGGGCGCTGGAGTACGTGAAGCGAACGCGGGGAATCGGGCTGTTGATCGGAGAGCCGGGGGCGGGCAAGACGTTCGCCCTTCGGGCGTGGAAGGAATCGTTGTCCCCTTCGTTGTATCATGTGGTCTACTTCCCGTTATCGACCGGAGGCGTGATGGATTTTTACCGTGGGCTGGCCCTTGGGTTGGGGGAAGAACCGAAATACCGCAAGGTGGACCTCTTCCGCCAAATCCAGCAGGCGATCGAGCGATTGCATCATGAACGACGGATCACGCCGGTGTTCATTTTGGACGAGATGCATTTGGCCAAAGATGCCTTTTTACAAGACATTGCGATCTTGTTCAACTTTGAGATGGATTCGACCAACCCATTTGTCTTGATGTTGGCTGGGCTGCCCCATTTACAGGGAAAGCTGCGGCTCAATCAGCACCGTCCGCTTGACCAACGGATCATCATGCGATGCCGGATGGGGCCGCTCGAGAAGGAGGAGGTGGCGGGCTACATCGAGCATCGGATGAAACAGGCCGGGGCGAAGCATCCGATCTTCACCCCATCGGCGTTAGAGGCGATTGCCCTGCAGTCGCGGGGATGGCCCCGGGTCATCAACACGTTGGCCACGACTTGCCTGCTGTACGGGCATCAGCTGAAAAAGGACGTCATTGACGAGGATGTGGTGCGCATGGCCGCAGAGGAAATGGGGTATTAGCACGAAAGGGGCCGAAATCGGCCCCTTTGGCGTCCCGTTTTTCCCTTTTTTGTTTTTCTGTTTCATTCACCGGATCAGGAACTGGAAAACGCCATCCGAAAGAATGTGCAAACGTTCTGAAATAAACTGCAAAATCCGAAATAATTCACAAAAATTTTGCACATTATTTCGGAATCCGTCTGAAATAATTTGAAAAAGGGGTTCCGAAATAATGTGCTAATTTACA
>NZ_PIJF01000142.1:0-1488 GCF_002809985.1 Geobacillus sp. WSUCF-018B | reverse complement strand
CGAAGATGACGAGGTCGATAGGTCCGAGGTGGAAGCGTGGCGACACGTGGAGCTGACGGATACTAATCGATCGAGGGCTTAACCTAGAAAAGTGGAGGCCGCCCGCTTATCGGCGAAACGCGCTGGAGGGCCTGCGAGGAGGCTGTCGTCGCCGCAGCAGGACCGAAGCGTCGCGAGCCGATGGCGGCCGGAACTAGACAGCGAAAAGCGCAGGCGAGCGGTTCGCCGCGACGGGCAAATGTTCTTCACCCGCAGGGTGCTAGCACCCCGAGGGGGAAGGTTATTTGACCCCGAGTGGCGGCGAGCCGGAGCTAGACAATGAAAAAGCGGAAGCGCCGCGGCTTCTTCCCGAAACGGTTATCTAGTTTTGAAGGAATGAACTTCCTGTTGACAAATAAAGCAGGGTGGATATAATAATTATTGTCKAAACACCCGTTCCCATCCCGAACACGGAAGTTAAGCCCTCCAGCGCCGATGGTAGTTGGGGCCAGCGCCCCTGCAAGAGTAGGTCGCTGCTAGGCAATGTTATTCACTTCGCAATAGCTCAGCGACGAGCTTTAGCATCGTTGAATTTACTTTGAATTTACTTTGAGTTGTCCCGACGCATCTGACTCCTTATGAATTGGCTGGCAGAGGAAGGGACACTGATTTTTAGCATGTTGGACTTTTATTTCAAATTGCCTCGACGCATCTCGCTTCCTTGAATTAGTTGGCAGAGGAAGAGGCAACAAGCACATTGAGAAGATGTGCATGACATATAGTTTATTCATCATTCCGCAATAGCTCAGCGGTAGAGCAACCGGCTGTTAACCGGTAGGTCGTAGGTTCGAATCCTACTTGCGGAGCCATTTTTATGCTTCCATAGCTCAGTAGGTAGAGCACTTCCATGGTAAGGAAGAGGTCACCGGTTCGAGCCCGGTTGGAAGCTCCATTTCTCACTGGCCCGTTGGTCAAGTGGTTAAGACACCGCCCTTTCACGGCGGTAACACGGGTTCGAATCCCGTACGGGTCACTTTCGTTCAAATCAACCGCCCTTCGAAGGGCGGTTGATTTGAAAATGTATAGCCACATTGCAACAGTGACATAATAATTACTGGATATCGAATCGTTTCACAGCGTTGGGCTATAGCCAAGCGGTAAGGCAACGGACTTTGACTCCGTGATGCGCTGGTTCGAATCCAGCTAGCCCAGCCATTATTTTTTTGTACATAAAATTTACATGCTATGGGTCATTAGCTCAGCAACGAGCGTTGCATCTTCGAATTTGCTTCGAGTTGCCCCGACGCATCTGACATCTTCGAATATGCTAGTAGAGGAAGGGGCATCGTTGTCTCGGAGTGTTATTGAACCCATGAGCCATTAGCTCAGTAGGTAGAGCAACGAGCGCTACATCTTCGAATTTGCTTCGAGTTGCCCCGACGCACTTGACTTCTTCGAATAAGCTTGTAGAGGAAGGGGCAGGTAGAGTGAAATGAAGCTTAGAGTGTT
>NZ_PIJF01000141.1:0-1129 GCF_002809985.1 Geobacillus sp. WSUCF-018B | reverse complement strand
CGCTGCATATTGTTTTTGAATTTTCGCTTCGTCTGTTGTAAAATGAAAGTGCTCTTGCATGTGAACTCTCCTTTTGAATGTTTGGTAGCACTTTCATTTTAAAGGAGATCCTTCATGCAAGGGCTATTTTTATACTTATCTCATTTTATCTAGCACCACGGGTATATACCGATTATTGAAAAAACACAACCTTGTCGGAAAAGAAATTTTGCCCATGCCGGAGCGAAAACGATTTGCGTATGACCAGATCAATGAGCTTTGGCAAGGGGACTTATCCCATGGACCAACGATTCGAGTCAATGGGAAAGCCCAGAAAACGTTCTTGATCGCCTATATCGATGACTGCTCGCGGTTGGTGCCGTACGTATAGTTTCCCTTCGGAGAAGTTTGACGGGCTGCGGATCGTCACAAAGGAAGCGGTGCTTCGTTGCGGGAAGCCGAAGCGCATTTACTCGGACAACGGGAAAATTTATCGATCCGAGGTGCTGCAGTATGCGTGCGCCGAGATGGGGATTACGCTCATCCACACTCAGCCGTATGACCCGCAAAGCAAGGGAAAAATCGAACGGTTCTTCCGCACCGTACAGACACGATTTTATCCGCTGTTGGAGCTGAATCCGCCGAAGTCGCTTGACGAGTTGAACGAGCGTTTTGGGAAGTGGCTTGAAGAAGAGTATCATCGAAAACCGCACGCCTCGCTGGATGGGAAAACGCCGCATGAGGTGTTTCAGTCTCAGGTGGAACAAGTGGTGTGGATCGAAGACATCGATTGGCTGGATGCGATTTTTCTGAAACGGGAGCACCGCAAGGTGAAAGCCGATGGCACGGTCACTCTGAATAAACAGCTATACGAGGTGCCGCCTCGGTTCATTGGATAATCGATTGAGCTCCGCTATGACGAACGAGGCGTCTATGTGTACGAAGATGGCAAACGGGTGGCGGARGCCRTTCGGGTGCGTTTGGAAGATAACGCCTATGTCAAGCGCCACCGGTCGCCGTTTGCGGCGATTTCGGCGAAGGAGGGCGAACGGGATGTATAAAACGTTTTATTCCCTCTCGCGGGAGCCGTTTGCGAAAGAAACCGACCCGTCCGAGGCGTATCAAGGGGCGGCGTTTCAAGAAGCGCTGC
>NZ_PIJF01000015.1:0-57861 GCF_002809985.1 Geobacillus sp. WSUCF-018B | reverse complement strand
GGTGGTTGGGTGTAAAAAAATGGAATATCGTATCATCGCCTCAAGATGAGGGATGAGAGTCCGAAAGCGCTTACGATATGAATTCCTGAAAATGGTTCGCTAACTAGTGATTGACAACGCCCGTAGTGAACCGAAAAAATGTTCTCCACAAAGTCTTGACTGACTCCATCCGAAACAAGTTTTTGCATCAAATTCGGGAGTGTGGTATGCTTGTTCATAGAGAGCACCTCTTGGGTTTGTTTGTGTCGTTACTCACATTCTACAGGAAAGGTGCTCTTTTTTCTATACCCTTTGGATTTTATTGGATAATCAACACGCCTGAGTTCATATATATCCTTTGATTTATGAATACCCTCAAGCAGTTTCTCAAATTCTTTCGATTCCTCATCGTTTAAATAAATATACGGTAGTTGGCAGCGTCTATCTTTAGAAACAATGCGATCTGTTTAGTGCAAAATGAAAGTACAGAGTTCTGCAACAAAAAAGTGCAGAGCTTCATGGCATAAAAAAAGGCTTGCCAGTTCCTAACCTTTCCTCTACTGTGGAAGTTGTGAACGCATAACCAAACAGTGGAGGATGGAGAGGATGCTGACAATGCCTGAAGTTAATCGTAGCAAAAAATTGCGTGAAAAGAAAGGAGACGAAAAGATGAAGGTGCTCGAGTACCGCTTTGCCACTGCACCTCTGTTTCACTTCATTGCAAGCAAATCGATGGAAGCAGGCTTGCATGTATGTGATGGACGTGGAAAGCAAACCGTGCAGTTGTTTATGAATGATGCCGCTTCCGAGAAAGGGAAGAAGCGCATCGGGGCTATACAATATGAAGGAAGCAACGATTACGCAATGAAAGAGCCTTACATTGTCAGCTGGAGGTTCGAGCGAGCGCTGCTTCCGGATGGCCTCAAACGAGACTTGGAGGCGATCACAGCGTTTCGCAGAGATCGAAACGTAGGCCCGTCCATCAATCCAAACGCTCAGTCGATTGCTTTTAAGTTTGAAGCGTTGACGGATGGCGCCAAAGAAACGATTGAGGCGATTACCGCCGTTCTTAAGAAGCATGCAAGAAGTTGAAGTGGTTACGCGCCTGTCGCTTTTTGATGGATGGGACGGTGTGGCTAAGGCGGAGGTTGAAAGGGAAACGGGGGATTGGAAATGGCGCATGTATTTCAAATGAAAACGAAACCGCATGGGTTTCAGCGGTACGACGAATTCATTCGCGATCAAGTCATAGGGATTGGCTGGCCGCTGATCGGCAATTTAGACGGCATAAGCAAAGATGAACTGAGAGAGCGATTGCGCAACGTGTACCATTATTCGGGGGCGAAGCTTGGCAACGCTCTTGGCGCGATCTGGGCGTTTGTCAATACAATGGAACAAGGGGATATCGTGTTGGTTCGTAATGGAGCATGGCTCAGCATCGGGATCATTGGCCCCTATCGCTATGTGAAACATCTCGACAATGATATCGATGGGTTTTGCCATCAACGGTCGGTTGAGTGGAAGGTCATGAATGAAAACGTTCGCTTGTATAATGAGAAGGTGCATGAAACATTGCGGCACCGGGGAGTTGTGACAAAAAGCAAATATACGGTACACGAACTTCAACTAGGGATTTAACGGTGAAGCAGGAATGTTTGAGATATATATGAAATGGTTCAAAGGTCGAAAATCGTCATTTCGTCTCACTTCCTCGCGAAGAAAATCACGGTACAATCATCAAACGGTGCAAAAGCCGATCAATCTATGGAAACGGACGAAGGATGGGCGCCTTGTGTTCGTCCGCATCTTACAGCCTGGGGAAGTGTACCGCGTCTACGGGTATGATGCGCGCTTCGGCGGGCAGTACGCGGTCGGCGGCGGGTATTACGTAACAGACATTGACACGCACATCCGCTATGAAACGCCGTCAAAGGAGAAGTTGAAGTTGGTGAATGGGGAGTAAGCAAGAAAGCAAGGCTGTCCGAATGAATGGGGCAGCCTCGCTTTTTGCACGTTATTGTTCACTCGTGACCGTAACCGCCAACCCGTCCGCATCATAGGAAAGGGCAATCACAAGGCCGTCTTTGTGAAATGCGAGTGCAGGCGGGTAGCCTTGGCCAGAATCGGACTGTTCATACTGGTTTCCAAATAGCGTGATGAGCTGTTGTTTCAAATTGTTATAAATCGCTGTGAGCTGATCGTTTGTATACTCCTGGCCGGCATCGAACGAGTAGCCGTAGAAGGCAAGCTTTCCGTTCTCAAATCCATAGACGAGCAGCGTATGATATCCGAAAAGAGAAGTCGAATAGACCCAGGCTTGGCCGCCGTCTATATTTTCTTGTAGGATAAATTTTGCGGTTTCCAACTTCTTGACTTGAGAAGTGGACATGCCGAGTTTTACTCCACGGAACAGCTGTTCCATTTTAACTTGATTGAGTTTTGCTTTGGAAGGAGTTTCGTATTTTACCCGGGCATCGCGATCGACATAATATCCGCCGCCTAAACCTAACATGCCAGGTTTAAACGTGTAAATGCGATAGACTCCGCCGGCTTTTAACGTTTTTATGTAAACTTTCTTCTCTCCTTGTAACTTATAAAGCTCGGTATCTTTCAAAACAGTTAATTTGCCGATCTGTCCCTGCACCAATTCCATGCCATTCCACCAAACTTTTGCTTGCGCATCGTGGGCGTGAAATGGCGACAGAAGGATTCCGGCGCTTAGCGCTGAGACTGCTAGAAATTTTTTCATGATCTTCATAAAGTATGCTCCTCTCTCACGAAAATGGAAGAATAATATGATCCATTTTAACCTATATTTCGCCCCTTAGCCAAGTGGGTGCGAAGCTTGTTTGACGAAATTTCGACATTTGCACAGCCAAAGCGGCCTCTTTTTCGTTGAAATCATTCTTTTTTCTCTTTTCTTTTGACGGAAAGACCTCTATGATGAAAGAAAAAGAGAAAGGAAGGAGCGGGCGGAAGTGAGGAAATGGGTGCAGGCGGTGGCAATCGGAATGCTGTTGGCTGCGGCCGGATGGCTTTGGATGCCGAGTTCATCAATGGTCAAGGCGGAGGATTGCGGGGAGCTTGTCGGAACGGAAAAAGTGTGGTGGGACGGCGCTGAACTGAAGCCCGGACAAATCGGCCGGTTGACGGTCACAGCGCCGACAGAGCTATGGTTGTCGAACAAAGCAGTGAAGACGCTGCCAAGCGGCGCGGTGTATCGCGTGTACGCGCTAGGCGGCGGGTATTTCGAGGTCGGCCGAGGATATGCGATTAAGAACGATGCCCGCGTCCGCTATGAAACGCCGTCAAAAGAGAAGTTGGCCGCTGCTTTATGCGTGCAGCAGGCGAAGGCAAACATGGCGGATGTCACGATGAACGGGGTGGCGATCGGCGACTCACGCGCCAAGGTCGAAGCGATGTACGGCAAGGCGAAGCGGAAGACAAAAAACGCCTACGGCCTATATTGGGAGGCGTATGATCAGGGCGGTTACAAAAACTTTTTGATGGTGAGCTATGACCGTGATCGGGTGGCGGCGATGTACACGAATCAGCCGATTGTCCAAACGAAAAAAGGAACGGGCATCGGAACGGCGAAAACGGCGGTGGAAGCGCGCTACGGCCGGCCGCTCGCCTTCATCCAAAAAAAGGATGCCGTCTACAACATTCAAAATGACGAATACGGGATCTATCTTGTCAACGGCCGCTACGTCACCTTCTTTTATGACCGGTACAACAACAACCGGGTGGATGGCGTGCTTGTCGTCAATCGGGCGCTCGAGGATGAAAAGCCCGGGTTTTACGGAACGCCGACGGAGGAGCTGCGCACGGCCTATGAATATCAAATTTTTGATTTAGCAAACGCGGCGCGCCGCTTGCACGGGCTTCCGGCACTCGCGTGGGATGCGAAGGCGGCGGCGGCCGCCCGTGAACATAGCGAAGATATGGCGGTCCATCACTACTTCTCTCATACGAACTTGCAAGGCCTATCGCCGTTTGACCGCCTGAAGCGCCGTGGCATCGCGTATCGCGTGGCGGGAGAGAACATCGCCTACGGACAATACGATGCGATTTTTGTCCATGAAGCGTGGATGCACTCGCTCGGTCATCGGCAAAACCTTTTATATCCGGACTTTACCCGCCTCGGCGTTGGGGTGGCGTTCAATTCATTTCATCAACCCTACTACTCTCAAGAGTTTTATACTCCGTGACCGCGGATGATGTTTTCGCTTCTACAGGGCGTCCCAGCAGTGCTGGGACGTTCTTTTTTTTTTGGACTAAATAAATGGAAAATGATCCCCCTTTTTGTAGAAGTTTGTCGTATAATAGAATCGATTGCAACAAAATGATAGAAAGAGAGGAAAAGGGGACCAGTGGGAAAAGCGAAGAACATCATACGCATTGGGGTCGGGGCGGTGTTGGCCGCATGGACGGCGCTGCAAGCGCCAGAAGCGGATGCCGGAGCGAATGTCGTCTACTGGGAAGGCATGCGCCTTGTGCAGGGGCAAATTGGAAAATTGGAGATCGTGAAACCGATTAACCTATGGAAACGGGAAAACGGGGCGCTGACGTTTGTCCGCGTGTTGCAGCCTGGAGAACAGTACCGGGTGTATTCGTATGACGAGGCGTTTGGCGGCCAATACGGGGTTGGCGGTGGATATTACGTCACCAATATCAAAGGACATGTTGTGTATAAAACGCCGTCGAGGGAGAAGCTGAAGCTTGTCAATCCGGGGCGGTATGGAGCGAGGCAGTTGGCGGTCGGCACGGTGGTAAAGGAGGTGTCGACGCGCATCGCCTCTGGGGTGGAAAAAGAGGAAATGGAAGTCGTCGGAACGCGCGGCAAGCAGCACGTGTACAAGCTTGACATCGATACGTCGAATGAGAGGCTGGTCATTGAGACGGCGCTGTCCAATGATCAAGTGCTTGGCATTGAACCGGTGCTTGAGCAGGCAAAACGGTACGATGGCCGCGACGGAATCGTACTGGCGGCGGTGAACGGCGATTATTTCAAAGAGGATGGTTCGCCGACCGATTTGATGGTGCACCGGGGAGAGATCGTGATGACGAATACAACGCCGGCGGCGGAACGGACGATTTTTGGCATCAGCGCTGATGGAAAGCCGATGATTGGAAACCCAGATGTTCAAATTGGCGTTCGAATTGGAGAAGGAGGCTCATATCCCGTCGATGGCATCAACAAGCCGCGGCGTGCTCATCAGTTGATTTTGTACACCCCGTATTTCGCTGCCTCCACGAAAACGAACGCTCTTGGGACGGAAGTCGTGCTGACGAATGTACAAGGGGTGTTGAACGGGAATGGAACGGTCACCGGAACGGTGAAGAAAGTGGTAGTCGGTCAAGGCAATGAACCGCTTCAACCTGGAGAGCTCGTGCTATCGGGCCACGGCCGGGCGAGCGACTATTTGCGGCAGGCGAAAGAAGGGGATGCGGTGGAAATTTCCCTTCAGTATGACCAGCCCGAATGGAGTGGGGTGAGAGAAGCGCTCGGCGGCCGATACCGGTTGGTGGCGGATGGACAGGCGCAATCGTTTGCGATTGCTGGGGTGCATCCTCGCACAGCCGTCGGCATTGACCGCAACGGCAACGTCATGCTCGTCGTTGTCGATGGCCGCCAGCCTGCTCATAGCCAAGGCATGACGTTGAATGAGCTGGCCAAACTGATGCATGAGCTTGGCGCCGTCGATGCGATGACGCTCGATGGCGGCGGTTCTTCGACCTTTGTCGTCCGCCAGCCAAACGGGCAGCTCAAAGTCGAAAACAAGCCGTCTGATGGATTTGCGCGTCCGGTGGCGAATGCGCTTCTTGTTGTGTACAAAGAGACGCAAGAGAACGGGGAAAGCGAAGAAGTGCTTGATGATTTTGAGAACGAGTTGAAGTGGAATGCATCGGGCGTCAACTATGTGGGGGCTGCGGTCGAGCGGACGACAGAAAAGGTGAGAGAAGGAAAGCAGGCGCTGAAAATTTCATACGATTTCCGCGGGATGCCAGGGACATCCGGCGTCTATGCTAGTCGGGAGAAAGCGATTTGGATTTCGAAACGGCCGCAAGCGATTGGCATGTGGGTGTATGGAGACGGAAGCGGCCATTGGCTGCGCGCCCAGCTGCGGGATGGAAGCGGGCGCCGCATTTGGATCGATTTTGCCCGCCATGTCGATTGGATCGGTTGGAAATATGTCGAAGCCGCTGTGCCCAGCGATGTCGCGCTTCCGCTCATGCTGGAGATGCCGGTGCGTTATATGGAAACGGAAGCGGGACGGAAAAACGCCGGAGCGATTTATATCGACGGCCTTCGCGCCATCTTCCGCTGATGGGCGCGCCTCCCCTGCTTGCCTAGAAGAGGGAATGAACAAGGGATGTTGCTCACTAATCGAGAAAGTCCTTGCATGCTGTTCTTCTGGGCACTTGCATTTCTCTGAAAAGTATTGTATATATGTGGATAGGCAAACCGCAAGGGAGGCAAAAGCTTGACGATGGACGAACAAACGTTGTTGGAGCAGTTGCGGAAAAACCCGCCGAAGCTGGTCGGAGGATATAAAAAACAAGGATGGGCGATCAAGGTGTTGGAGAGAATCGCCAATCCGGATGTGGAAGAGGAAGGAGGCGGCCGGGTGACAGCCAAAGCAGTGCTGTGGGCGCAAGACGGCACGTATTACCCGGCTTTTTTGACAATTGACCTCAATCAACAAGGAAGAGTCGTCGGCGTCTATTTCATTGCCGAAAACAAGGAACAGTTCGATTTGATTCCGTTCGAATGGGCGAAAGAGTTTCTTGGAAAGCCAGAACAGGCCATCATTCCGTTTCGCTACCGGACGCTGAGCAAAATCGACGGGGATCAGCAGCAAACGAACTGGCCGGACTTTAGTTGATCAAGGCTGGCTCTGACAGTCAAAAAGGTGGCTGAAGAGTCGGCCTTATTTTATGCTTTGAAGGGCTTACGTTCGATTTTTTTCAGAACATATTTTCATTTTGTGTCTTTTCCAGTAAAATTGAAATACATGTTTACTATTTTCATAGATAGCAGGTGAAAGCGTGAGGAGAAAACGGAGAAAAGCATTTTCCATCATCGGATGGCTGGCGGTGTTTTGGTTGTCGTTTTCGCTGTTGGCTGTTCAGGCGGAAGCGGCCCCGTTCCCGAATGTGGAGCGGCTTGAACAGCATGCCGCCCAGCTTGAGCGGGCGATGAAAGCCAATCAATGGTCCAAGCCGTACCGTCTCTTCAACCAAATCAAACGCGATTATGAGGCGGCAAAAAAAGAAGTGGCGCGCGTGCGTCCACAAACGGCAAGGGCGCAGTTGGAAAAACGGATCGCGGCCGGAGAACAGACGATGAAAAAGGCTTCCGCCTATATCAGCGCGGTCGAAAGCGGGGAGCGATTGCGCGCCTTGACGGCCAACGTCGACCGGGCGCTGCGGACGGGGGATGTGGATGTTGTGTACGATTCCTACGGTCCGCTGGAATATCAAATTCGCAAAACAGCGATTCTCATCGGCCGCGTTCCGGGAGCGTCGCTGCGCGAAAAGATGGAAGGATGGTTTCAACGCCCGGCTTTGGCTGTCAAGCTGCGTGCCTATGATCCCATCAATATTATGAAAGCCATGGACAAGTTGCTTGATGCGTATGATGAAGGGGATATCGCGCGGGCGGAGCGGTTGCTGTCGCTTTGCGACCGGTGGCTGCCAAACGTGGTGGATGCGGCGACGCGCAAGCAGCTGGCGGTGTATATCGATGATTTTAAAGCGCCGGTTGTCTTAGATGTCGATATCGAATAAACTGGCGCATGTCGGGAGAGGAGAGACGGATATGAAGGTGATTCAGCGATGGGCGGCGGCTCTTCTATTGCTTGCGGCCTCATTTTCGGTTTGGAGTCCGCCGGCGGAGGCGGCGACGGCTCCGGCGTCAACGAAGGTGCTCGAAGAAGTGCGGGAAATTGTCCGCCAGTATTATGTGGAACCAGTGAGCGATCAAGTGCTGAAGGCGAGCACCCCGCAAGATATTGTCAAACAGCTTGACCCGTATTCTGCCTATATGACAAAGGAAGAATACGAGGAATTTTTGAAGTGGATTGATATGGAGTCTGTCGGCATCGGCGTGATGATTGAGGAAGATGAGGACGGCGTCCACATCATGTCTGTCTTGGACAATGGGCCAGCCGCCCGCGCCGGACTGCAGCCGGGCGATGTGATTCAGGCTGTTGACGGGCAGCCGGTAACGAATAAGACAATGGAAAAAGTATTGAGCTTGATCGCAGGGGAAGAAGGAACGACGGTGGCCGTAACCGTTTGGCGGCCGTCGACCGGGGAAACCGTCAGCGTCACCATCAAGCGGGAAAAAATCGACTGGCCGAACGTGGAGTTCAAACGGCTGGCAGGGAATATCGGCTATATTCAGCTATATAGTTTTGATGAGACAGCGCCTGGTGAGATCGAACGCGCCATTCGCTCGTTAAGCGGGGTGAAAGGGTGGATTTTTGACCTCCGAGACAATCCGGGGGGATATGTGGAAACAGCGCAGCAAATCGCCGGCTTTTTCCCGAATGTGAAACAGGCGTTTCAGTTGCGCGACCGTTCGAATCACCCAGAAGTGTATGCCGCTGTCAAACAGCCGGTGCAAATGACGGGACCGATCCGGCTGCTTGTCAACGCGTCGAGCGCGAGTGCGTCGGAAATGTTGGCGGCGGCGGTGAAGGAGCAAAAGGCGGCCGTTTTGTATGGGCAACGGACGTTTGGCAAAGGATCGATGCAGGAAATGTTTGAGCTGTCGGACGGCAGCATGTTGAAGTTGACCGTCGCCCACTTTTTCTCGCCAAAAGGGACGCCGATTCATCACGTTGGGGTGAAGCCGGATGTGCCGACGGTTGTTGGGAAAGAGCTGTATGCCGCTCACCGCGATTTGCTGATTGGCCAGCTGAAAGGGTATCAGTCGCTCGGCAAGCTGCGCAATGCGCCGGTCGATAAGACGTTTGTCGTCCGCTTCTCTCGTCCGCTCGCTAATACCGCGGTAAGCGGAGTAAAATTGTATCAATTAGGCGGACAGGAAGTAGCGGTGACGGCGCAAATCCGCCGGGGGACGGAGCTTTTGATCAAACCGGCAGCGAAGCTGGCCAAAGGGCAGAGCTATTTATTGGTCATTCCGCCGGTGTTGAAAAGCAAAGACGGCGTGGCGATGAAAAAAGGTGCTTACATGGAGATTCAAACCGCTGCTTCTACGAAATAAGGCCCTCCCGTCGAGATGGGTTGGATAGCTGTCGTTCTTGATGATGCAATGTTCGGCTGTTGCGTCTAAGGTTCAACGGACAACGGGAGCGCGGTCGTTTTGAACGGAACGATGCAAAGAAAGCTGGCCTCCATCGGTCGTTTGGCGACCATGGGGGCCAGCTTTTTGCCGGTTACTCCTCGCTTGATTGCGTTTCTTGCTTTTCGCTCTGTGCCGGGGAGGATGGGATCGTCACCTTCCAGGACGTCCAATCCGGTTCTGCTTTGCGCAGCAATTCCGGTGGGAAGAGGAACGTCCATGGTTTGCTGGTGTGGGCTTTCACTTCCAGATGGCACGGAAATAATCCGCGGGCGACGATATCGCCAGCATAATCCCGCACTTCAAGCGGGATTTGTTCAAAATGGATATGTTTGTCGCTGCCGTTGCGAATGAGCAACGTGACGCCTAGTTCACCGGAAGGCAGCTGTTTCGCTTCAATGCCCATGAAGTTCACCTCCCCGGGAGCGGGAGGCGGAACCGAGTCAACGAGGGCTTGCAGATGTTGGCGCTGCTTGGCCGACAGCGTCTGCTCCCAGCTTTCCTCTAGGTCGAGCCGATGCCGCGGTGTCAGTTCAAAGGCGATCTTCCATCCATCTTGAGGCAACTGATCGACGAGCTTGTCCTCGGCGGCGAACAAAAAACGCCACGGGCGGGCCGTCATCGGCGGCAGTTCGCCGAAAGCGCTCATATCAAACTCTTTGCGGGCGATCGCCGTGCCATCCTCGTCAAGCAGCAACAGGCGGATTCGTTCAAAGCGAACCGGCTTCGGCAGCGTGTTGCGCAAAATGGCGACAGCGACAAATCCATCGTTGTATTCGACCAGCTTGACGCCGGAAATGGAAATTTGGTTTGGCTGAAGCGGCGGCAGCTGTTCGTGGTAAAAGCGATAGACGTACGTTTCTTCCGGAGACAGCTGCCAGTCCGGATGAAACGACAGCGTCGTTTTCGTTCCGACCTCCGGCTGTTTGACATGTTGCGCCGGCAGCTCGGCCTCCGGTTGTGTGCGTTGTTTTCGTCGGAAAATCATAGGGAACCTCCTTTACGAGGCGGCGTGCTGCGCCGCGGTTATGGTTCGTTCGCGGCGACGGCCGCTTCGTCATCGATGACAAACTGGCTTTTCAAATAGTTCATGGCTGTGGTGCAAATGCCGGCGTCGATCGCTTGCTGCAGCGCGACGAATTCGCGGTAGGCGTCCATTTCAAAGGCGCGGTACGGATCCTCTTGGCCGTAGCTGCGCAAATGAATCCCCTCTTTTAATACATTCAGTTGATTTAAGTGGCGAATCCAGTGGGCGTCGATGGTTTCAACCATCAAATGCTTAAGCCGCATCGTTTGTTCTTCGTCGCACGGAAGATCGGCGAGCGCCGCTTCAAGCGATTGGTATTCGTCCCAAACAAGTTGGGCGATTTCTTCTTTTTGCTTATGGCGAAGATCATCAATCGGATAGGCAAACCGGAAAAAGGCACGGCGCAGCTCGTTGTGCAGTCCTTCGATGTTCCACTCTTCAAAAAAGACGTTTTCCGGACAATAACGGTCGATCGTTTGCGTGATATAACGCTGAATGTGCCGAAGGAGCTCGGACAGCACCTCTGCTTGCTTCAGCGCCAAGACGCGATCGCGCATATGGTAGATGACTTTGCTTTGTTGGTCGATCACGGTGTCCAATTTCAATAAATGCAATCGCGCCGAATAATGGGCGTTTTCGATCGTTGTTTGCACTTTTTGGACGAACTTGATCGGGTCGGGCGACACGATGAGCCCGGTTTCATCCGTCTTGACTTTGCTTTTCCATTTTTTCAATTCATCTTGATCATACAAGCGGAATAAATCGTCGTCGAGCGAAATGATAAACTGGGAAGACCCCGGATCCCCTTGGCGTCCTGCCCGGCCGCGCAGCTGCATATCAATGCGATGGCTTTCATGGCGCTCTGTGCCAATGATGTGCAGCCCGCCCAGTTCCTTGACGCCTTCCCCAAGCAAAATATCGGTCCCGCGCCCGGCCATATTGGTGGCGATCATCACTTGCCCTTTTTGCCCGGCGGTCGCGATGATGCGCGCCTCTTCTTCCTCCGTTTTGGCATTGAGCAGGTGGTGAGGGATGCCTGCTTTCGAAAACGCTGCTGACAACTGTTCCGACTGAGCGACCGATGTCGTGCCGATGAGAACAGGGCGGCCGATGGCATTCATTTTTTTCACTTCGTCAATAATTTTCCGTACTTTCGCCTCGTACGTCTGGTAGACGAGGTCGTCCCAGTCGGTGCGTCGGGATGGCTGGTTTGTCGGAATCGTAATAACGCGCAGCCGGTACGTTTGCCAAAATTCTTCTTTCGACGGCGTAGCGCTGCCGGTCATCCCGGCCAGCTTCTCATACATGCGAAAATAGTTTTGGATCGTAATCGTTGCTTGGATGTCGTTTTCTTCGGTGATTTCCACACCTTCTTTCGCTTCAATCGCTTGATGCAGGCCGTCGCTGAACGAGCGTCCTTCCATCACCCGGCCGGTGAACGGGTCAACGATCATCACTTTGCCGTTTTTGACGATGTAATCGACATCCCGCCGCATGATAAACCAAGCGCGCAGCGACTGCATCGCATGATGGAGCAGCACGTGATGCTCCCAGTCGTATAGGTTATCGATGCCAAACGCCCGCTCGATTTTTTGCGCCCCTTCTTCGGTGAGGAAAATTTGTTTTGTCTCCAAAGACCGTTCATACTCTTTTCCTTCTTCGAAGGTGCGGACGATGCGTGCCATAATCGGGAACAATTCGGCTCCGATTCCCGATTTATTGGCGATGATGAGCGGGGTGCGCGCTTCGTCGATTAAAATGCTGTCGATTTCATCGATGATGGCGTAATACAGCGGGCGCTGCACTTTATCTTCGAGGCGGTACACCATGTTGTCGCGCAAATAATCAAAGCCGAACTCGGTGCCGGTGCCGTACGTGATGTCGGCCGCGTACGCTTCTTTTTTCTCGCTGGCCGTCATTTGCGACACATTCAGGCCGACGGTTAAGCCGAGAAAGCGGAACACACGGCCCATTTGTTCGCAGTCCCGGCGCGCCAAATATTCGTTGGCCGTAATAATGTGGACGCCTTTTCCAAGGAGGGCGTGCAAGTAGCTTGGCAAAGTGGCCGCCAACGTCTTTCCTTCCCCGGTCTGCATTTCGGCGATGTTTCCTTCATGCATCGCCAATCCGCCCATCAGTTGCACGTCGTAATGGCGCAGGCCGAGCACGCGCCGCGCCGCCTCCCGGACGACGGCAAACGCCTCGGTTTTGATGTCATCGAGCGTCTCGCCGCGTTCGAGCCGTTCTTTGAAGACAACCGTTTTTTGGCGCAGTTGTTCATCGCTCAGCGAAGAAATGGTTGGTTCCCATTCATTGATTTGCGCCGCCAGCTTGGCAAGACGCTGCACGTCTCGCGCGCTTTCGTCAAATAGTTGCTTTACTTTTGCAAACATATGTCCATTCCTCTCCTAGACAGGCATGATTTACACCAAGTGCTCTAAACCTAATTATAGCACAAGATGTTTCCTGTGGAGGGAGGATGTAAAATGTGGAATCGTTCGCCGGATTGGCGCTCGAGCTTCTCGCGGCAAGGGAAAAAGAAATTTTTCATCCTTGGGGACAAAAAAGGGGTGTAAAAAAGGATTGATTTACTCATCGTATATGGTAACATAAAGATGATGTGTGTTTTCTCGATTCTACATGGCCAAGGTGATTGCTCATGAATATAGACGCGTTTGTGGCATGTCTAGCTTCTTTTATAACTGTACTGGTCATCACCCCGTTTGTGATCAAACTCGCGGTCAAAATTGGCGCGGTCGATCGGCCGAACGGGAGAAAAGTGCATACAAAAGTCATGCCAAGGCTTGGCGGATTGGCCATTTTTATCGGTGTCGCCGTCGGCTATTTTGTCGGCGGGGTGTATAAAGAGCAAGTGACGGGGATGACGGTCGGCGCCATCATCATCGTGCTCGTCGGGATGCTCGACGATTTGTACGAGCTGTCGCCAAAAGTGAAGCTGGCCGGCCAGCTGCTGGCGGCGTTCGTCGTTGTCGCTTCCGGGCTGAAGGTCGATCTTTTGACTGTCCCGTTTGTCGGCACGTTTGAGTTGGGGCTGTGGAGCTACCCGATCACCATATTTTGGATTATCGCGATTACGAACGCCATCAACTTGATCGACGGGTTGGACGGATTGTCCGCAGGCATTTCCGCCATTGGAATTGCGGCCATTGCCGTCATGGCGGGCATGGCGGGCAAAATGCTCATTTTCACGCTCTGCTTGATCATCTTGGGCAGCGTCATCGCTTTCTTGTTTTACAACTTCCACCCGGCGAAAATTTTCATGGGGGATACCGGCGCGTTGTTTTTAGGTTATGCCATTTCCGTCCTGTCGGTGCTAGGGCTTTACAAAAGCGTGACGCTCTTCAGCTTCGTCGTTCCGGTGATCATTTTGGGCGTGCCGATTTTCGATACGACATTTGCCATTATTCGCCGCATTGTGAATAAAAGGCCGATCTCGGCGCCGGATAAGTCGCATCTTCATCATCGACTGCTGGCTCTCGGCTTTTCGCATCGCAACACGGTCTTGCTCATTTATGCGTTTGGCCTGATGTTTGCCATCAGCGCGATTTTGTTCTCCGCCTCGACGTTATGGCAGTCCATTCTCATCGTCTTTGCCTTGATCGTCTTCGGGGAACTGCTTGCTGAACTGATCGGCTTGGTCAATGATCAGTACAAGCCGTTTATGACCTTTATTCGCAAGCTGCTTCGGGGAAGCCGAAAAGTATACGGAAATGACCGATAAATAGCAAATGGGCCGTTTGTGTCATGAAAGGGACAAACGGCTTTTTTCAGGAATTGCCCTTCTTTGGAAAATTATACCCTTCTTTTTCGTTGTTTATGCAGCTTCTGCCGTTCCTTCGCTGATTTTTTTTGCGGCAAGGCCAAGATTGCCACAAAACTGTCATTATATATTGACGCAAATGTGATAAACTAAACATGTTTATTCTATATATTTTTTGGATTTGGAGGAACTTGCGATGAACGTGCCAATGTTGGATTTAAGCGAACAGTATGAACAATTGAAGCCGGAGATCATGCGCGTATTGGATGAAGTGATGCGCTCCTCTCGCTTTATTTTAGGAGATTATGTCAAAAAGCTAGAAGCAGATATTGCTGCCTACAGCCGGGCGAAACACGGAATCGGCTGCGGCAACGGAAGCGATGCGATACATATTGCTTTGCAAGCGGCCGGCGTCGGGCCGGGCGATGAAGTCATCACAACGGCGTTCACCTTTTTCGCGACGGCAGGATCGATTGCGCGGGCCGGCGCCAAACCGGTGTTTGTCGATATCGATCCGGTGACGTTCAACATCGATCCGGCGCAAATTGAAGCGGCGGTGACGGAGAAAACGAAAGCCATCATCCCGGTGCATTTGTACGGGCAAATGGCGGATATGGAGGCGATCGCCGCGATTGCCAAGCGGCATGGATTGGTTGTCATCGAGGACGCCGCCCAGGCGATCGGCGCGAAATACAACGGGAAATGCGTCGGCGAGCTTGGGACGGCGGCGACGTACAGTTTCTTCCCGACGAAAAACTTGGGCGCCTACGGGGATGGCGGCATGATCATTACGAACGATGACGAACTGGCGGAAAAATGCCGGGTCATCCGCGTTCATGGCAGCAAGCCGAAATATTACCATCATGTACTTGGCTACAACAGCCGCCTCGATGAGATGCAAGCGGCGATTTTAAGCGTCAAATTCCCGCATCTGGATCGGTGGACGGAACAGCGGCGCAAGCATGCGGCGACGTATACGCGCCTGCTCGAGGAGGCGGTCGGCGACCTTGTTGTGACGCCGAAAGAAGTCGATGGGCGCTATCATGTGTTCCATCAATACACGATTCGAGCGCCGAAGCGCGACGAGCTGCAAGCGTTTTTGAAAGAACAAGGGATCGCGACGATGGTGTACTATCCGCTGCCGCTGCATTTACAACCGGTGTTTGCTTCGCTCGGGTATAAGGAAGGGCAGTTGCCGGAGGCGGAAAAAGCGGCGAAAGAAGCGCTGTCGCTGCCGATGTTCCCAGAGCTGAAAGAGGAGCAGCAACAGTACGTCGTGGAGAAAATTGCGGAATTTTACCGTCATTCCGCTTGATCGTCCAACCGGCCAAAGGAGACGTCACTTGCGCACAGCAATGGCGTTTTCTTTGGCGTTGGATCATTTGTTTTGTTCACAACACTTTGTTATTTTATGATAAGGGATGGTGGCCGGATTGACGGCGGAAAAACGACCGTTTGTGCTATACGAATATTTGCGCTTTTTTTGGCAGCGAAAATGGTGGTTTCTTCTCGTTCCGCTTGCAACGATCGTTTTGACCGTCATCGCAGGGTGGTTTTTGCTGCAGGGGGAGAAGTATACGGGGAAAGCTGTCGTGTTTACCGGATCGATTGACGTAAAAGAGTTGACGGATCCGAAAAATATAGAAGCGAAGTTTCCTGAGGTGAAAAACTTGGATGTCGTCGTTCCTGAGGAACAGTACGTGCAAATCACTGTCAAAGGCGACGATGAACAAGACGTGAGTCGAGAATTGAAGCTTGTTGTGTCGGAATACAGTCAGGAGCTCAAGCGCCATTCGCAAGAGCGGATTGATGTCACCACGAAATACTTGCATGCGCTGGAAGAACGGGAGCGCGCATTGCAGCAAAAAGTCGATTATTATAGCGAACAAATACAGTCGGGCCGCTTGAATCCAGAACAGCTCAATGACATCAGCGACTTGTTGGTCGAGTCGGAAAACAACTTGACCGAAGTGATGGAGCGCGTCAATCGCATCCGCGGCAATCTTGTCTTTTACGAAAAACCGGCCGTGTTGTCGGAAACGGTGGCGAAATCGAAAACGTATACGGGGCAGCTGATGGCCGTCGGCCTTGTCCTCGGCCTGTTTTTGACGGTCGTTTGGCTCGTGCTTTGGAAGTATATATTGGACGCGAGGAGGTACTATTCTTCATGATCCGTTTTGCCATTGTCGGCATGGGGCATATCGCCAAAAAACATATCGATGCCATTGAAAAGGCGGACGGCGCCGAGCTGGCGGCCGTGTGCGACACGAATCCGGAACGTTTGCGCGACGTGTCGGACGTTCCTGTTTACACTGATATGGAGACGATGTTGAAGGAGAACGAACAGATCGATGTCGTCAACATTTGTGTTCCGTCTGGATTGCACGCGCGGCTGGCCAAGCTGGCGGCCCGCTATCGCCGTCATATCATTGTGGAAAAGCCGATGGCGCTCCGTGTGAGCGACGCCGAAGAGATGATCCGCGCGGCGAAAGAATACGACGTGAAGCTCGCGGTCGTTCATCCGAACCGCTTTCGTCCGGCTATTCGGAAGCTGAAAGAGGCGATGGAGCGCGGGATGTTCGGAAAACTGAGCCATGCGAACGCCACGGTGCGCTGGAATCGAAATCAAGCCTATTATGACCAGGCGGCGTGGCGGGGGACGAAAGAGTTTGACGGTGGCGTCCTGATGAATCAAGCCATTCACAATTTGGATTTGCTGCTTTGGCTGATGGGGCCGGTCAAGGCGGTGCAAGCGATGGCGGCGACCCGTCTGCGCAAGATTGAGACGGAAGATGTCGCGGCGGCGGTCGTCGAGTTTGAAAGCGGGGCACTTGGCGTCATTGAGGCAGCGACGACGATTTATCCGCAAAACTTGGAGGAATCGATCGCCATTTTCGGCGAAACGGCATCAGTGAAAATCGGCGGCCGGACGGCCAACTTTATCGAAACGTGGGAAGCGGAAGGCGTCAGCGAGGAAGAACGGGCAAAGCTCATCGATGAGATCAACGCCGACCCGTTTGGCAAGCCGGGGCACCAATGGATCATTGAAGATATGGTGCAAGCGATTCGCGAAAACCGCGAGCCGATCGTCACTGGTTGGGACGGATTGGCTCCTGTTCGGCTGATCGAAGCGATTTTGCGTTCGGCGGAAACGGGGACAAGAGTGCAACTATCTGAGTAGAAAGGAATGAGAGGAATGAACTACGCGGAACGGCTGTTGCAAAAGTTTGAGAAACGCGACGCGGTCATCGGCGTGGTCGGGCTTGGCTACGTCGGGTTGCCGCTGGCAGTCGAAAAAGCAAAAGCAGGGTTTCATGTCATTGGCTTTGACATCCAACAAAGCCGCGTCGATCAAGTGAACAATGGGATCAACTACATCGGCGATGTTGTCGATGAAGATTTGCATGAGATGGTCAAGCAAGGGCGGCTCATGGCGACGACCGATTACGCCCGGATCGCGGAAGTCGATGCCGTGGCGATCGCAGTGCCGACTCCGCTCGATGAGCATCACCAGCCGGATACATCCTACGTCGAAAATTCGGCAAACGAAGTCGCCAAATACGCCCATGAAGGAATGCTTGTCGTGTTGGAGTCGACCACCTATCCGGGCACGACGGAAGAAATCGTGAAACCGGCGCTGGAGAAAAAGGGGCTCGTCGTCGGGGAGACGGTGTTCGTCGCCTATTCGCCGGAGCGGGTTGACCCAGGCAACAAGCAGTTTAAGACGAAAAATACGCCGAAAGTCGTCGGCGGCGTGACGAAAACGTGCACGAAAGTGGCGGCGGCGATGTATCGTGCGGTGCTTGAAGGCGATGTACACGAGGTGTCGAGCCCGGCGGTGGCGGAAATGGAGAAAATTTTTGAAAACACGTTTCGCCATATCAACATTGCGTTAGCGAACGAGATGGCCATTTTGTGCGAGCGGATGGGCATTGACGTTTGGGAAGTGATCGAGGCGGCGAAAACGAAGCCGTACGGATTTATGGCGTTTTACCCGGGCCCGGGGCTTGGCGGCCATTGCATTCCAATCGACCCGTTTTATTTGACATGGAAAGCGCGTGAATACAACTACCATACGCGCCTGATCGAGCTGGCCGGCGAAATCAACAACGCAATGCCGGAATATGTCGTCAACCGCGCGATGCTCATTTTGAACGAAGAAGGGAAGGCGCTGCGCGGTTCGAAAGTGACGGTGCTCGGCGTCGCCTACAAAAAAGACATTGATGATGTGCGCGAATCGCCAGTGTTGAAAATCGTCGAGCTGCTCGAGCAATACGGAGCGGAATTTGCGGTCGTCGACCCGTATGTTCCGTCGTTCCGGGCGTGCAACCGGGTGATTGAGACGGTCGAGCTGACGCCGGAACTGCTTGCACAGTCAGATCTTGTCTTGATTACGACGGATCATTCCAACATCGACTATGAAATGGTCGCTCGTCACAGCCGGGTCGTGTTTGACACACGCAATGCTATGAAAGATGTGTCGAAACCGGCAAAATACGTCAAATTGTAAGCGAAGGAGACGAAACCATGAACGTTGTCGATCCCTCTGTTGTTTGCGGTGAACGTGTCGAAATGGGCCATTTCACTGTCATCGAGGCGAATGTAAAAATCGGAAACGACGTTAAAATCGGACATCGCGTCACGATTCACGAAGGAACCGTCATCGGCGACGGCGTGACGATCGCCGACGGAGCGGTGCTCGGCAAACCGCCGAAGCCGGCGAAAACGAGCACCGTCAAGCTGTCGGGCGAGCTGCCGCCGCTTGTCATCGGCGACCATTGCACGATCGGCGCCAACGCCGTCATCTATCGAGGCGCGACGATCGGCGCCTACACATTGATCGCTGATTTGGCGAGCGTGCGCGAAAACGTGCACATCGGCCAATATGTGATCGTCGGGCGCGGGGTGTGCGTCGAAAACCACGTCCAAATCGGCGATCGGACGAAAATCCAGTCGAACTCCTACATCACGGCCTACACGACGCTCGAAGACCATGTGTTCATCGCGCCGTGCGTCACGACGACCAATGACAACTACATGGGGCGGACGGAAGAACGGTTCGCCAAAATCAAAGGGGCGACCGTCAAGCGCGGGGCGCGCGTCGGAGGCGGAGCGATTTTGCTGCCGGGCGTGACGGTGGCGGAAGAGACGTTTGTCGCCGCTGGGGCGCTCGTCACAAAAGATACGGAACCGAGGACGGTCGTGAAAGGATTCCCGGCGCGCTTCAGCAAAATGGTCGACGAGCGGGAGTTGTTATAAATTGTTCTCGGCATTCAAGCGTTTAGGAGCGGATTCGCTCCTTTACGCGTTTATGAACGTCGGCACGAAGCTGATTGCCTTTTTGATGCTGCCGATTTATACAAGCTATTTGTCAAAGGCGCAGTACGGGGCGGTCTACTTGATCGACCAATGGACGTCGATGCTGACATTTCTCGTCATTTTCGGTACGGATTCGGCGCTCTCTTTTTACTATTACGACACGGACGACAAAGAGAAGCGCCTTTTGTATGTGCGCAACGTCATGTACTTCCGGCTGTTTGTCGTCGCCATCTTATTTTTGGCTGTCGTTTTGGCCGGTCCGTGGATCGCAGGCGCGCTGTTTCAAGAACCTCGCTATGTCGATTTGCTGTACATCAGTATCGCGACGTTGCTGCTCGATACGATTTTCGTCATGGCGACGACGGTGCTGCGGTTTGAATTTCAGACGAAAAAAGTCGTGATTTGGACGCTCGTGAAAATGCTGCTTGTCGCTGTGCTGTCGTATGCGGCGCTCCGGTGGTTCGCGGCGACGCCGGAAGGGCTGCTCATCGGCCGGCTCGTGAGCAGCGCGCTCGTGTTTTTGTTGATGCTGCATTTGACCGTAAAGTATATGGTGTGGCGCGTGCGCTTTGACGTGTTAAAGGAGCTGCTTGCCTACGCCGCCCCGCTCGTGCCGACTTCGCTCGCCTTTTGGGTGATCGCCAACGTCAGCACGTTTTTCATCCAACGGTTTGCGTCGTTGGAGGAAGTCGGGGTGTTTGGGGTTGCCTTGCGTCTCGCGACCGTGATCACGCTCATCACGAGCGGCGTGCAGATGGCGTGGCGTCCGTATTCGATGTCGATGAAAGACCGGCCGGAAAGCCGTGCGCTGTTTGCGAAAGTGTATATGGCGCTTTTGCTCATTGGAGCGTTTGGGCTGCTTTTGATCGCCACGGCGAGCCCGTGGCTTGTGGAAACCTTTTTCAAACCGGAATATCGCGATGCAGCGTCCTATATCCCGTTTTTATCGGCCGTCACGTTTTTGAACTTTTATTATCTGATTGTTTCCACCGGCTTGTTTTTGACAAAGGAAACCGGCTATATTTCACGGGTGTTCACGCTAGCGGCGCTTCTTCATCTTGCGTTGAACGCCGTGTTGGTGCCGCTTTGGCTCAGCTGGGGGGCGGTCGCGGCCAGCCTCATGACGTATATTGTCGCTGTGGCTTTCATTTTTCGCAAAAGCCAGCAAGTGTATCCTGTGCCAGTGTCATGGAAAAAGATGGCTTTGGTTTTGGTCGGCACATTGCTCGCCCTCATCGTCATCGTCTACGTTCAGCAGGCGTCGCTTGCTGACGGCTGGGTGCTCGCTGGTTGGGGCTTGTTTGCCGCCACGCTCTTTGCCAGCCGGGTTGATCGTGATTTGCGCCGTCCGGTGCGCACGATCGAGGATGAAAATGCGCAAAATACTTGATAACCGCTCATCTGATCTAGGAGGTGTTTCGGATGAAAATCGCCACCGTGTTAGGCGCCAGACCGCAGTTTATCAAGGCTGCCCCCGTCTCGCGCGTCTTGCGAAAACAATATACCGAAGTGCTGATCCATACCGGGCAGCACTATGACCCGAATATGTCGGCCATTTTTTTTGAGGAGTTGAATATTCCGACGCCTGACTACTATCTTGGGGTGGGTTCAGGCAGCCATGGAAAGCAAACGGGCGAAATGCTGATGAAAATTGAAGAAATTGTCATGCAAGAAAAACCGGATTATGTGCTCGTCTATGGCGATACGAACTCGACGCTCGCCGGCGCGTTGGTCGCTTCGAAGTTGCACATTCCGGTCATCCACGTCGAAGCCGGGCTGCGCAGCTTCAACAAGCAGATGCCGGAAGAAATCAACCGCATCATGACCGATCATGTCTCCGAGCTCTTATTTTGTCCAACGGAGACGGCCGTGGAAAATTTACGAAAAGAAAATATTACGCGAAACGTCTGGAATGTCGGCGACGTCATGTATGACGCCATTTTGTACAACAAGGAGCTCGCACAGCGCCAATCGACGATTTTGGCTGATTTGTCGCTGGCGGAACAATCCTACTACTTGATTACCATTCACCGAGCAGAAAATACCGATGACCCCGACAAATTGAAAGCCATTTTGGCTGCTTTTGCGGACATCGACGGGACGAAAGTGTGGCCGATTCATCCGCGGACGCGGCATAAGCTTGAAGAGTACGGCTTGGACGCTTCGGCGATTCCAGGGCTTCGGCTGATCGATCCGGTCGGTTATTTGGACATGCTTCGGCTAGAGAGCGGCGCGAAAAAAATCATCACCGATTCAGGCGGCGTGCAAAAGGAGGCGTATTTCTTGCGCGTGCCTTGCGTGACGGTGCGCGAACAAACCGAATGGGTGGAAACGCTCAAAGGCGGGGCGAACATCTTAACCGGCACGGACCGCGAGAAGATCGTCGCGGCGGTCCACAAGGAAGTCGCCCCTGTTTATGCGGACGTCTTTGGCGATGGGCATGCGGCGGAGAAAATCGTGGCGGCGATCGGACAGCGATAAGGGTGCGTCGGCATGTTGGACGTGTTGATCTGGTTGATTGTTCTTGTCGCCTCCACCTTGATGTTTCGCTATGCAGCGGGGACGCTTTCATGGAAGGCACCGAATCTCGTGTCGATTGTGTACTATTACTCGTTCCTTCTGTCGAGCTTCATCGGCGCGCTGCTGATCGCATTGGGAATGGATGATTACTACATGATTCGCAAGTTGTTTCGGCCCGAGGAATACCGGCAGATCGGGTTTTTCGTCGTCAGCTTCGTTATGATCGTGTTCCCGCTGTCGATGGTGGTCGTTTCAAGGCTGTGCGGATTTGAAGCCAGGCAGGAGTTTCGCGCCTATTTGCAAAAGCCGCTTTCCCCGTTGGCCGGAGCGACGGGCAGCCAAGTGTTTTATGCGTTTTTGGCGCTGTCGCTGCTCAGTTTTGCCGCCATTGCGTATATGATTTGGAAAACGCCGACGATTCCGGTGTTTGCGCTCTTGACAGGGACGGATGAGAGCTTGGCTGCGTTGCGCATTGAGGCGTCGCGCCATTTTGCCGGAAACGTGCTCGTTCGCAATATTTTTGCCATTACGCTCACGCCGCTTTTGTCGTTTATCGCTTATTTGTTTGCCGAGCTGACGCACGAGTGGCGGTGGAAGCTGCTGTTTATCTGTCTGTTTGTCGGGGCGGTGTTCGTCAATGTGTATGATTTGGCCAAATCGCCGATTTTCTTTTACGTGATGATGTTTTTGCTGATTCGCATCTACATTGGAAAAACAAGGCTGTCGGCGGCGAAATTGGCGTTGTATGGGGGAGTGGGGGCGGCGGTGCTCGTCGGCATGTACATCGTCATTCAAGGGGTGCAAGATGTTGCGACCTTTTTGTCTTACAACAAAGGCCCGATCGGCCGCATGATTTTGGCGCAAATCGCGCCGACGTTTCTTCATTTGAATTTGTTCGGCGAAGCGCTGCCATTTCTTTATGGAAAAAGCTTGCCCTCGATTTTAACAGGGTTGTTTGACGTCGAGAATGTCCGCTCCGCCCGCCTCGTGATGGCGCACGTGTTCCCAGAGCGCATTGAAGACGGGACAGGGGGAGTGTTGAACACCCTTTTTGTCGCTGAGGCGTATGCCAATTTCGGTTATGTGGGGATCGTCATCGGCACGCTGTATGTCGGTGTCGTGACGCAGCTGTTGTATATTGGGTTTCTACGGCTGCCAAAAAATCCTTTGTTTTTAAGTTTGTTCGTTTATTTTTCCATTAACATCCCCCGCACGCTTGTCGGTGGGTTCACCGATTTTTTGTTCAATCCGACCTGGGTGCTGCTCGTGGCATTGTTTGGCGGAATGGCGTTGTGGCTGCGGGTGCAGGGGGATTTACGGGCATGGTTTGCAGCGAAAAGGCGAATCACGGATGAGGGATGAATGATGAAAACCGTATTGATTTATTACCCGTTTTCACTCGTCGCGGAACGAAACAGCGGGTCAAAGCTGCGGCCGTATGAAATGCATCAGGCGTTTTTGCGCTGGGGAGCGAAAGAGGGAGTGGACGTTCTTCTGATCGCCGGCACGTCAGCCGAGCGGGAGAAGCAATTTCAAGAGCTCCGCAGCCAAGGCAAGCTCGATGATGTCTGGTTTTGCTATATGGAAAACCAGACGATTCCGCTTTGGCTCACGGACCCAGGACACCGGCCGCAACGTCCGTTCGTCGACCGGGACGTTCTCCGCTACTTGAAAGCCCGCAACGTTCCGATCGGCGTCTTTTACCGCGACGTCTATTGGAAGTTTCCTGATTTGTATCCGCTCCGTGGTTGGAAAAAAGCGGCCATGCAAATGATGTACCGTTGGGAAGAACGGTTTTACGAGCGGTACTGCGATGTCATCTTTTTGCCGAGCCTCGAAATGGGAACATATGTCGCGATCCGCCGCCCGATGGTTGATTTGCCGCCGGGTGGGAAGCAAAAGCCGTTTCAGCGGTTCGGGACGGCGAAACAGCCGCTGAATGCCATTTATGTTGGCGGCATCAACAATGCCGACTATGGGCTTTTGCTCCTGCTCGAGGCGATTCGCTTGGCAAACCGCCGCAAGCCGCTTGTTTCGCTCACCGTCGTCTGCCGAAAAGACGAGTACGAGCGGCAGCCGCTTGCGGTGAAAGAAGAGCTTGCCGCCTTGCAAGTGCGCGTCGAGCACGTCAGCGGCGAAGCGCTCGACCGTTTGTATGCGGAGATGGATTTCGCCTTCATCCCGCGGCGGCGGAGCGAGTACAATGATTTTTCCGTTCCCGTCAAGCTGGTTGACTATCTGTCGAGCGGCCTGCCGATTGTCGCCACCGCTTGCTCAGCGCAAAAGCGGCTGATTGAAGCGGATGGGTACGGCGTCATTTGCGACGACAACCCGTCGTCGATGGCAGAAGCGATCGCCAAGATGGCGGACATGCTCGAGGAGTGCCGCTTGCGCATTGAGCAGACGTTTATGGCGAAACATTCGTGGGAAGCGAGAGTGGAAAAGGTGAAAGAAACGTTGGTGGGGGGCCTCCGATGAAAGTCGCCTTATTGGCTCCAAGCAAATCGATCCATACGCATAAGTGGGCCCGCTTTTACCAAACGCAAGGCATTGATGTGAAAGTCGTGACGTTTAAAGACCATTACGGGCCGGAGCAAGCGAAAGAAGTCGAGACAGTCGTGCTGCCGAAATGGCTGCCGGGGAAGTTGTCGTATTTTTCCACTGTCTTTTCATTAAAGCGGCTGCTCGCTTCGTTTCGACCAGATATTTTGCACGCCCATTATGCCTCCAGCTACGGGTTGATCGGGGCGCTTGCGGGGTATCATCCGTTTTACGTCTCCGTCTGGGGGCGCGACGTGTATCAGTTTCCGAATGCCAATCGTTGGAACCGACGGATGCTTGAATATACATTCCAGCGTGCGGATGTCATTTGTTCGACAAGCCGTGTGATGGCGAAAGAAACCGGAAAGTATACGGACAAACCGATCGAAGTGACGCCGTTTGGTGTTGATGTCGCCCGCTTCAAACCGTTGCCGAAACAGCCGAAACGGACCGTGACGATCGGCACGGTGAAAGCTCTTTCCGACAAGTACGGGATCGCCGATTTGATTCGGGCGTTTGCCATTGTGCACGAGCGGCATCCGCGAACGGAGCTGTTGATCGTCGGCGACGGGCCGCAGCGGAGTGAATACGAGGAGCTGTGCGCCCGCCTCGGCATCCAATCCGTGACGACGTTTGCCGGCAAAGTTCCGAACGAACAAGTGCCGCTGTATATCAATCAAATGGATATTTTCGCCGTGCCTTCGACGGAAGACAGCGAAAGTTTTGGCGTTGCCGCCGTCGAGGCGATGGCGTGCGGCGTTCCCGTTGTCGTCTCCAACGTCGGCGGGCTGCCGGAAGTCGTCCGTGAGGGAACAACGGGGTTGATCGTGCCGAAAAACAGTCCGGAAAAGCTGGCGGAGGCGTTCGAACGGCTGCTGCTTGATGAGAGGCTGCGGCAACGAATGGGGGAAAACGGCGTCAACCATGTCCATGAACATTACGATTGGACGGAAAATGCGATGCGCATGATCCGATTGTATGAGCAAACGTTGAAAGGCGGTGGAGGGAGTCGATGAGGAACAAAGCCGTCATATCAGCCGCCGCGGTTGGTGCTCGTTTGTTGCCGAAAGCGGAGGCTAAGTCGCGAAGCCGGCGGCTTTCCGTTGGCAAGCTCATGATGACCGTCGGTTCGCGGCAACGATTATACATCCAAGGACAGCGGGACGATGCCAGGGGGGCGTTTCCCCTTTTCCACGCCTCGTTTGCGCTCGCCTCTTGGCGCTCGAAATGGAACGTTCGTTTGCGATTTTTTGGGAAAGTGGTGTGGAGCGGGCCATGAGGATCATTTACCTATGCCAACACTTCCCGCCGGAAACAGGCGCACCGCAAATTCGTGTGTATGAGGTGAGCAAGGAGCTGATCAAACGGGGGCATCAAGTGGAAGTGCTCACGGCGTTCCCGCATCACCCGCACGGCGTCATCCCCAAGCCATACCGCGGCCTGTTTTATTTGTTCGAACAATGGGACGGCATTCCCGTTCATCGGACATGGATTTATCCGTCGCCAAAGGGGAGCTTTTGGAAACGGCTCGCTTCGTATTTTTCGTTTACGTTCAGCTCGTTTTATTCGCTGCTTGTGAAAGCGAAGCCGACGGATGTGATCATTTGCAATTCCCCGCCGTTGTTTTTAGGGATCACCGGGTACGTGGGCGCGAAGTTGAAACGGGCGAAGTTTGTTTTCAACGTCGCCGACATTTGGCCGGAATCGGCCGTTGAGCTCGGCATTTTGAAAAATCGGCTGTTCATCCGAATGGCGAGATGGCTCGAGCTGTTTTTATACCGGAAGGCGTGGAAAATCGCCGCCGCGACGGAAGGCATTCGCGATTATATGATTGAGCAAGGGAAGGCGCCCGAGGATGTCTTTTTATTGCCGAACGGCGTCAACACGGATGTGTTTCGCCCGCTGCCGAAAAACAAGAAGCTGCTTGCGGAATTAGGGCTCGAAGGAAAAGTGGTGTTTACGTACGCCGGAACGATGGGATACGCCCAAGGGCTCGATTCGGTGCTGCGGGCGGCGGCCATCGTCAAAGCAAAAGATGAACGGGCGCATTTCCTGTTTGTCGGCGACGGCCAAGAGCGAGAAAAGCTGATGGCGTTAAAAGAAGAGCTCGGCCTTGACAATGTGACGTTTTACGGATCCGTTCCGGTTGAGAAGATGCCGGAGATTTTCTCCATCACCGATTACAGCATCGTTTCGCTGCGCAACATCGATTTGTTTAAAGGGGCAAGGCCGTCGAAAATTTTCCCGGCGATCGCCACCGGAACCCCGGTGCTGTATTGCGGCGAAGGGGAGAGCGCCGAGATTTTAGAAACATACCATTGCGGAAAAATCGCTCCTCCAGAAAATCCTGAACAGATCGCTGCAGCGGTTCTCGAGTTGCTTTGCCTTCCGAGCGAGGAATACGAAAAGATGGCGGAAAATGGGCGCAAGTTGGCGGTGGAGCAATACTCATGGATTCGCATTGTCGACGATTTGCTTCACGCCCTTGGCGATGAAACAAAACGCGAATCCGTTTGGCCGACGGAACAATAAAAAAGAAAAGGGTGTCCCGCTCATAAGCAGGATGCCCTTTCCTTTATGTGAAAAGCGGCTATGTTTCCATTTGGAAAGATATTTTCCGACCGCGTCGGGAGTGTTGGAATGCGAGTGATGTTTTCCTTCACAATCGTCATGCTTTCACTCGAACGAGACTTCCGCCCCGCGGAAGTAATGCTCTAAAATTTGCTCCGCCGTCCATCCACGCTCGGCAAATGCTTTTGCTCCGTATTGGCTCATGCCGATCCGGTGCCCCCATCCTTTTCCAGTGACAGTGATCGAGCTAACCCCTGACGGCGAGGCGGAAAGCGGCACGATGCCATCCGTTGTTTGCACCTTGATTCCTTCGACGCCGGCGAGCGAAACGGTTCCGCTCCCTGTTTGGACGGAGTAAGATGACAAGGAAGAGGCGGCGATGTTGCCGCTGGCCGTTTGAATCGACACGGATGGACCGCTTTTTTGCACTTGAATGTCAAACCAGTTGGACGGCAAGATGCCGTAAAATTGATTGCCGTCTAGCGGGAACAGTTTGCGGATGGTCGTCTCATTGCCTTTCACCGTTTTTTCGCCTGCCGAGGTTTCAATCGTGACGGCACCCACTTCTCCGTTCGCGCCGGTTTTGGCGATCGAGACGTCGTATAAAACAACCGATGGATCGGTGAACCCGAACGAACGCAGCAGCACAGCTGGGGAGAAGGTGAATGACCATCGGCTGTACGGCGATGATTCATACGGGTCATCGACGCTCGCCAAATATGGGTAGGCGGTTTGCGACGAGTTCCAGACGTCGCTTACATTGGCGGTTCTGCCGCCGCTTGTCGAGTGGTAATACGTTTCAATGATATTGCCATTATATTTCAGATACAATCCTCTTGTTGCATCCACTGCCGCGTTCGATCGTGGAGATTCTCCATCATATCCTTTATACGTCTGTGTGTTTGGATTGGTCGTCAAACTTGTTTTATGTTTATAGGCATAGTTTCGGGCCGCAATGGCTTGCGCCTTCAGCGCTTCGAGCGGCCAAGAGGCGGGCATCTCGCTCGGCACGACTCCTTTTAAATAATCTTCCATATCTAAAATATTGACAGCATACAAGACGTTGCTTTGCCGGCGAATGTCGACGCTGCCGCGATAACGGGTTTGATTCACTTTCACAAGCGACAACGGCGCAGCGCCGATCGTTTCTTGAATGGTAAATCCGGTGCTTGAAAAATCCGTCTTTCCATTGTACGTGACAAACACGGTCGAAGAGGAAGACTGAAATGTCAGATTTGTCCCGCTTGGCAGCGGGGTGATCGTCAACGTCTCTTTATTGACGATTTGATAGTTTCCTTCGACGGCGACTGTCACCGATGTCCCTTTATATAAAAGGACTTGCACGGGATTGTTGTACGTTTTCACCCCAGCGGCGTTCGACGCGGAAGGAGAGACGATGAGCAAAAACAGGCCGACGGCCAACCACGCCAATTTTTTCACCGTCTACTTCACCTCACCAAATTCAGCGTCCATCCAACCCCGACGCCCATCAGACAGTTGCACGTTGTACCATTTCTCCCCTTTGCTGTTGGTAAACGGCTGAATATAGACCATCTCTGTCCCTTTTGGAACGGTCGCAATAATCGGATAAGAAGTCGTCGCTCCTTTTCGAATATTGACCGCGGCCGTGGCGATGACGTGCTTGGTGCTGTCGCTGCTGACGGCGGATGTCGAGACATCGCCGGAATAAATCCAACCTTTCAACGATGAGGAGAGGATGATGTTGTACCACAATCCTTGGGAAGTAAGGTGCGCCCCGACCACTTGCAGTGAAGCCCCTGCCTGTTTATAAGTGATGACGCGGTAGCTCGTTGACGCTCCGCTGCGGACGGCCGCATTGTTTTTCACTACATAGACGACAGAAGGCAAAGAAGGCGAAGCGGGTTTGCTGGCAAGTTGTTGTTGAAGTTGTTGAATTTGTTGTTGCTGGGCGGCCAGTTGTGCTTTCAGGTTGGCAATGTCGTTTTTCATCGGGTTGAGCTGGGAAGTCACCCAGTCGACGCTCGCTAACACGACTTCTTCCGATGCTTTCATCGCCGATGGCGTAAACAAGAGGGCGCCTGCCGTCATTCCGACCGCCAGGCTGGCAGCAACGGCCCATTTGGCTTTTCGTTTCATCATGTTCATCTCCCCCGTTTTTGGATATGGAAAGAAAGGAGAATAATAGCTTTCCTAAAAGGCCGGTGAAAAACAACGGATTCGCTCGGTTCATGAGGAATCGCAAGGAATGAAAACGCGATGCTGCCATGTTTCTCAGTTTGACGAACTCCGTCGTAAAGCTTTGCAATCCGTTGCATTACCAGCCTTCTCATGCTATTATTCTCCGAACGCGAACAAACTAGAATTGGCTGAAATACTCTTCCAGTCCTTCGCGAATGCCGACGGCCGCTTTTTGGCGGAACGCTTTCGTTTTGAGCAGCGCCTCTTCATTTGGATTGGAGAGGAAGGCGAGCTCAACGAGAATGCTCGGCAGCTCGTTTTTCCGGTTGACGTAAAAGTCTTGCGTTTTATGGCCGCGGTCATATGTTCCGAGCTGTTGGACAAGATGTTTTTGCACGATGGCGGCCAACTGCTCGCTTTTTGGCCCATTGAAGTTGCTCGATACGTTGTAGTACGTTGTCGTTCCGCGAGATGTCCGCGAGTACGAGTCGGCGTGAATGCTGATAAAGGCGTCGTAGTCGGAACTGTTGGCGATCCATGTCCGTTCAGACAGCTCCAAAAAGATGTCGGTGCTTCGCGTCAATTTCACGATCGCTCCGGCCCGCTCCAATTCTTCTTTTAGCAATAAGGCGGTGTCGAGAGTAATATCTTTTTCCCGCGTGCCGCCAGGGCCGATCGCCCCGGTGTCGTGCGCCCCATGCCCTGCGTCAATGATGATTTTTTTGCCCTTGAGTCCGGTCTCGAGAATTTTCAGCGCCAATCGGTCGCTGTAATGGCGCAGGGTGAACGTGTACCCCGGTTCAAAGGTGATGAGCAGGCTGCTGCCGTTCCACTCCACCGTTTGTATGCCTGGAATGTCGGTCGACGGGACTTCAGCGTAGGAAAACGAGCCGGTGATTTTCAGACGATTGCCCGGCAACAACGAATAGGAGACGCGGAAATTAGAAGTTTTTTTCCACGTCAAATAGGCATCTTCGTTGATGGTCGAAAACGTCGGTTCAACGAGACTATTTAAGGCGACGGTAGAGGTGCTTGATTCCTCCACCCATCCGCGGACGCCATTGGATGTTTCGACATTCAGCCATCCATGATATTCGTAAAGGACAGCAAGCCGCTCATTCGCTGCCAACGCCTTCAACGATTGATAGTTCGAAGAGGCACCTCGGCGCAGCGGAGTGCCCGCCTGTTTGACGTATACGTAGGATGGGGCTTTTACTTCAAACACCGGCATCCATCCCGTTTTCCCCGATGCAGAGGTGACTTGCACCCAGTCGAACGGAGATGCTTCTGTCGTCTTCAAAACCGTGACCGTTCGGTTTTTCGCAATCCGCTCGATGACGGCGGCGCTCAACGAAGGTTCGGCAAACAGCGCCGCATTAGCGGTTGTCACCTGCTTTTGCATCCCCTGGCTGGCTGGTGGGGAAAGGTAGGATTTGGTTACGACCGTCCCGTGCACCCAGCCGAGCGTTTTTCCATTGAGGGACACTTTGTACCAAAGCGCTCCCGACGCATCTTTGGCGCTTGACAGGCTGTTCAGTTTGGTTCCTTTTTTCAGTTGGGTGACGACTTTTGCTTTTAAAGATGGAGCTTGCCGCACATTGGCGACCGAAACGCTGACCGTCAGCGGCTGGCCTGAGACGCTGGACGTATCCGAGACACCGCTTGGAACCGACATGGTTGATGACATCGTCAACACTTTTTCCGACACCCATCCCCGGACATGTCCGAGATCAACGCGGCACCAAAGTTCCTGACCATTTGTGACGAACAAATCGATCACTTTGACAGATTGACCGCGTGACACTGTGGCGACGGCGCGGTAATGGACGCTCGCCCCGTGGCGAACCGGGGAGGACTGCACAACGTTCATGAATGTCGGCAAAAGTGTCGGAAGCTGTTTGGGTATGTAGATCTGTTCCGTTTTCACCCATCCTTTGACTCCCGCCCACTCCACACGCACATACTGTTCCCCGAGCGAATTGGTGAACTCGGCAATGATGGAGACGACATCGCCGTTAGACAGTGTTTTGACGACCGGATAGTAAGGGGATGCCCCCTTGCGCATCGTGATGTCGTTGGCGGCGATCACCGCACGCTTTCCGACGAGCATGGAAGGCGGTTGGTTGGAAAAGCTGTCCGCACGCGTCCAGCCGGTGACGCCTCCGTACTCGATGCGGTACCACGTTTCACCATAGGCATTTTGAAACTCGTCTATGACTTTCACTTGTTGGCCAGCGGGAATCGAACCAACGGACCGATATGAATCGGTTGCCCCTCTTCTCAGCAACGAGTCTTGCTTGGCGAACATCACGTTAGGGAAGGCGGAAGAGACATGCGCTTCAGAAAAGTCGTCTGCCCGCGCCCAGCCCGTGATGCCCTTATATTCGATGCGATACCACGTTTCGCCAGCAGCGTTTTGGAACTTGTCGATGACCTTTACTTGTTGGCCAGCGGAAATGGATTCGACGATTTGATAGGAATCCGTCGCTCCTCTCCTCAGCAAAGCGTTATGCTCAGCGACCATGAGTGTCGGTGAGGATGAGGACGGACTTCCATCGGCGGCCAAGGCGGCCGACGGCCACAGCGGGCAAGTCGCCAACAAGACGGAAAGAAGCGTTTTTTTCAAGGATTCGATCCCCCCCTTTTTTCTCAAGTTTGCGTTTTCTATACTATCATAGCGAATTTTGCCGTTTTATCCAACCCGAATTCAGTCCTATTATGAGAAAAAATGAAAAGTTTTGTTGAAAAAGAGAGAAAAAAAGCAGAGGACATGAAAAGTTGTGTTCTTTCATCATCATTGCGGCATGATATACGCTGTAAATGGAAAAAGGCGCCCCATTGCTTTTGGGAGCACCTTCTTTGTGATCGTTAATTTTGGCTTTGTGTGGATGGTGAATCGCTGCGCGTGAGGGAGGCGTTGGACGTCTCGAGCGCTTGCCGCAGCGTTTCATTGATGGAGCTGACCGATTGCTCGTCGGGGATGTAGTAGTACACGCCGTTGATCGTTTCATCGTATCCTTCTAGATGCAGATTTTGTACGTCCACGTTTTTCATTTTTTGATAGACATAGATGAACGACAACAAATCGGCCGGAGGGATGTTCGTCCGCACGTGATCCCCTAAATCGGCGATGATGTCATCCAGCTTCGGCAGCGAGGTGATGGACGTGCTTTTGTCAATAATGGCGCGAATGACTTGTTTTTGCCGCTCGTTTCGGCCAAAGTCGCCGCGGGGGTCCGATTTTCTCATGCGCACATAGGCGAGCGCTTCATTGCCGTTCAACTCTTGTTTGCCTTTATGGAACGTATGCCATTTGAGCGAACCTGTCAGCTGAGCTTTGAATGTAAACGGAACATCTACCGTGACGCCGCCGAGGGAATCGACAATTTTTTCGAACCCTTCAAAATCAGTCGTCACGTAATAGTCAATCGGTACATCGATCAGCTCATTGACGGCTGCAATCGTCGATTGAATGCCGCCGTAGCTGTAGGAATGGGTGATTTTGTCTTTCCGCCCTTCGCTCGGGATGTAAACGCGCGTGTCGCGCGGAATGCTCAACAAATACACTTTGTTCGTCTTCGGATTGACGGTCAAAAGCATGACGACATCAGACCGCCCCTCCTCGTCGTGGTACTGGTTTTCCACTCCGACTAACAGCACGGTAAACGGATCTTTGCGCATTTCAATATTTTTTGCAGGCTTGCTTGATGGATCAAGCGCTTGATAAATTTTGCTTGACGCCTGTTTCGTCTCGGAGTAAATATTGTAGCCAAAGGCGCCGACACCCCCGAGCAAAAGAAGAAACACGAGCAAAAATAATCGGCGGAGCCGCTTTTTTTTCTTTCGCTTTTTCACCGTTTTTCTTGTATGATTCATCGTTTAACCCTTCTTTCCTTTACGGTGTCGTTTTAGGAAGACGGAAGCAACCGTTCGGCATACTCCATCGCTCCCGCCTGAATGTCCGCCCTTCCGTTTGTCAGTTCGGTCATCCAATCGCCAAACGGTAGCTGGCCGTCCTCGGGAACGAGGATGTCAAAGGTGACACGATCGGCATAATGGATATTTTTAATAGTATATACTGAGGACCGTAGTTCATTTTCCACTTTTCCAAGCCATGTGTAGTCGACCGTCACGTGTATGACGCGCATGAGCCGACGCTCGACGATGCCTGCGGCGTTCAGGCCTTCTGAGACGGCGCGGCTGTATGCACGCACCAACCCGCCCGCACCGAGCTTGATGCCGCCGAAGTAGCGGGTGACGACGGCGACGGTGTCTTTCAATCCTTTTTTCTTCAGCACTTCAAGCATCGGCACCCCTGCGGTGCCGCTCGGCTCGCCGTCATCGTTCGCTTTTTGGATTTGGTCATGCTCGCCGATCAAATAGGCGGAGCAGTTGTGGGTGGCATCCCAATGCTTCTTCTTGATTTGTTGAATAAAGGCGACGGCCTCTTCTTCCGTTTCCGCGCGGTTGACATAGCAGATAAACCGTGATTTTTCAATTACGATTTCGTGTTCACCGTATCCTTTAACCGTGTAATATTTTTGCAACAAAACGAAACACCTCAACGATCAACATCGTGCAAACGGTTTATTTGTTCATTTTTTTGCACGAACGGCTAGCGCTCTGTTCTCAATATGGTAAACTAAAAATAAAAGAGCAATAGATAGAGCATGCTTTTATTATTATAAATCGACAACTTTTTTCCTTCAAACAAATTTTGCTGGCGCCCATGCGCACCGCTTGGCAGCGCTGTTGGAGGTTGGCAAATGGCTAAGGCAAAACAGTGGGACGTAAAGCAGTTAGATCGGATTGTCGAAAAAATGATCGACACCGTTCAACACAGCAAAGACGAAATTTTCCGCATCGGGGAGCAGTCGCGTCAAGAGCACGACCATTTGCTTCGCGAACTTGAGGAGGTGAAGCGGCTGACCGTGCAGGCGATCGAAGAAGCGGATCAGCTGGAAATGAAGGCGCGTCAGGCGCGCCGCCGCCTGTCGGAAGTGAGTCAAAACTTTTCCACCCACTCGGAGCAAGATATTCGCGAGGCGTATGAAGCGGCGCATGAGTTGCATATGAAGCTGACGATGGTGCGCGAGCGGGAGAAACAGCTGCGGCTGCGCCGCGACGAGCTCGAGCGGAGATTGGCGAGCCTTGCGCAAATTATCGAACGCGCCGATTATTTAGTTGGACAAATTACGGTCGTGCTCCACTACTTAAACAGCGATTTCCGCCATGTCAGCGAGCTCGTTGAAGGGGCGAAGCAAAAGCAAGAATTCGGGCTGAAAATCATCGAAGCCCAGGAAGAAGAGCGGCGGCGGCTGTCGCGGGAAATCCATGACGGACCGGCGCAGCTGCTCGCTCACGTCCTTCTTCGGTCTGATTTGGTCGAAAAGGTGATCAAAGAGCGGGGGACGGAAGCGGCGATCGCCGAGATTCGTGATTTTCGCAAAATGGTGCGTTCGGCTTTGTCCGAAGTGCGCCGCATCATTTACGATTTGCGGCCGATGGCGCTTGATGATTTAGGATTGGTTCCGACGCTAAAAAAATACTTGCAAACGACCGAAGAATATAATAACGGAGTCCACATTTCCTTTGTACATATCGGCGAAGAAATTCGGCTGCCGTCGCGGATGGAGGCGGCCGTGTTTCGGCTTGTCCAAGAATCGGTGCAAAACGCCTTGAAGCATGCCGAAGCGCGCCATATCGACGTCAAAATGGAAGTGACGTGCCACCATCTGCTTGTCAGTGTCAAAGACGATGGCAAAGGATTTGATCCATCGGTCAAAAAAGAAAATGCGTTCGGCTTGATTGGAATGCGGGAGCGGGTGGAGCTGCTCGGCGGCACGTTGACGATTCGTTCGAAACCTGGCAGCGGCACGACCGTGTTCATTCGCGTTCCGATTGACCGTTCAGCCGCAGACATGACCAAGGAGGAGAGGAAACGATGAAAACACGCATCGCGATTATCGACGATCACCAGCTGTTTCGCGAGGGCATCAAGCGCATTTTGGAATTTGAGGGCGATTTTGAAGTCGTGGCGGAAGGAAGCGACGGAAGCGAAGCGCTGTCGATCGTCGAAACATACCGCCCGGATTTGGTGCTGATGGACATCAATATGCCGGACATCAACGGCGTTGAGGCGACGAAACAGCTGATTGAAGCTTACCCTGATACGAAAGTCGTCGTCCTGTCGATCCATGACGATGAACACTATGTGATGCGCGCCTTGCAGACGGGAGCGACCGGGTATTTGTTGAAGGAGATGGACGCCGATACACTCATTGAGGCGGTGAGAATCGTCGCGGAAGGCGGATCGTATTTGCATCCGAAAGTGACGCACAACTTAATTCGCGAATACCGCCGCTTGACGTCGGAAAAAGGCGGCGTGGCGGTCAAACAAGAAGTGCGCCGCCCGCTCCATTTGTTGACGCGGCGCGAATGCGAAGTGCTGCAGCTGTTGGCCGACGGCAAAAGCAACCGCGCCATCGGCGAAGCGCTGTACATTAGCGAAAAAACGGTGAAAAACCACGTCAGCAGCATCTTGCAAAAATTAAACGTCAATGACCGGACGCAAGCCGTTGTGGTCGCGATCAAAAACGGCTGGGTCGAAGTGCGCTGAACGGAACGGGGGCTCTCGCCAGTCTTTGCAGCGGTGCGTTGACGATCGAAGCGGCTTCCTGTGGCATCGATGCGCCGTTTGGCGGCGAAGGAGCGGCTTGGGCAAAGCGTTGCATGAGGATCAACGATGTTCCGCTTCACGGCCTGCCTGCGTTCTTTGCCTCCTCATGCATCGAGCGGTGGTGGACAACGAGTCTTTTTGGTATAATGGCAGAAAAGGCTGAATCAGGAAGGAATGGCGCCTGTGAAAATTGCGATTGTCACCGATAGCACGGCTTATTTGCCGAAAGACGTGCGCGAGCGGCTCGGCATCCGGATGATTCCGCTCAGCGTCATTTTTGGGGACGAAACATATCGCGAAGAGATCGATATGACGGCGGATGAATTTTTTGTCAAAATCAAGCAGAATCCTAAGCTGCCGACGACATCGCAGCCCTCAGTCGGCGAATTTGTCGACTTGTTCACTGCCATTCGTGAGGAAGGGTACGACGCTGTCATCAGCATCCACCTTTCAAGCGGCATCAGCGGCACCTACCAAGGAGCGGTGACGGCGGGGACGATGGTCGAAGGGTTGCGCGTTTACGCCTATGATTCGGAAATCAGCTGCATGGCGCAAGGGTTTTACGCCATCGAAGCCGCCGAGATGGCGAAGGCGGGGAAAACGCCGGAGGAGATTCTCGCCCGTCTTGATGAGATGAAGCGGACGTTGCGCGCCTATTTTATGGTCGACGACTTGTCCCACCTGCAGCGCGGCGGACGGCTCACTGGCGCGCAGGCGTTCATCGGCGGCCTGTTGCAAATCAAGCCGCTCCTTCGCTTTGAAAACAAAGTGATCGTGCCGTTTGAAAAAATCCGCACGCGCAAAAAGGCGGTGCAACGCATCGAGGAGCTGTTTGACGAAGATGCGGACAAAGGCGTTCCGCTCAAAGCCGCTATCATCCATGCCAACCAGCCCGATGAAGCGAGCCGTTGGCGCGATGAGCTGGCCGCCCGCTATCCGCACGTTGAGTTTCTTATCAGCTATTTCGGCCCCGTCATCGCCACGCACGTCGGCGAAGGGGCGCTCGGGCTGACGTGGTATCAGCCATAAGTCGAGGCCGCAAAGCGCCGCCTCGAGGCGCTGCAGCCGAGCACAAGGCGGAACGGTGTGCTCCGCCTTGTGCGGCGGCGAATTTGTTTTACATTCGTTTTCTCACCTCCTTATGAAACGGACCGGAGATGTGGGGCTGGCCGAACTTGTCGAACCGTTTTCCTTTCCTGAAAAATTTGTCGCTATTTCCCCGGGAATGTTGTCGAAACACGTTGTCGATCGACTCGATGACTCTCTGTGGATCTTTGATGTTGTCGGATTTCGCTTTATCCTTTTCTTTCGAAGGTCGATATGTCGTGAAAAAGAGGGTCAAACCACATCTTGACTCCATTGGGAAGCCCTTTTTGCCTCCACTTTCTTTGCCGATCGAAGGCTGCCGTTTTTTGCTTCCTCCCCATCTTTTCATCATTTTGTTAGAAGGGCGGTGATTTGCTAGCACAACCGCTTTCTCGCTTCGTTTCTCAACTAGAAAAACCTTGTAGCGTCGTTCCTTCTTTTCACACATTCAACTCATCGATCAAGGGGAACAGCGGTTTTCCACCCGCCTTTTAGGGAAAAACATCGTCAGCTCTGCTCTTTCTCCATAACACTGGCTCATTGATGCGCTCAAAGCCTTTCAACCTGGGGGAGCGCGTTTTTACCGCATCACTGCGCCACCCGCTCTTTTTGGCTCCCAGCTCGGGAACATGCTTTTCTTGAATTTCAAAAGGAGTGATGCTCATTGTACATTCTCCCATCTTCTGTTGCTTCGCCGCTCGTTTCCTGGCTGAACGGTCAGCGTCTCCCGCGGGAGCAGCTGCCGTTTCCCGATGGAGAAGTCGCTGCCGCCATCCAGACCGGTTTGCTTCACGAACAGCCCGGGCTCATCAAAACAGCGCGCGCCTGGCGCTGCGTCCGTTGCGGAAATAACGATCCTCATCTTTTTGCCGCGTTTCCGTGCGCCCGCTGCGGGGCAGATTGCGCGTATTGCCGCAAGTGTCTCGTGATGGGGCGCATCAGCTCCTGCACCCGCCTTGTGCACGTGACGATGCCGCTTCCGTCCGAGCCGCACGAAGCGCCGCTCGCTTGGGACGGGGAACTGTCCGCCGCTCAGGCGGAGGCTGCCCAGGCAGTCCGCCAAGCGGTGCTGGACCGAAGCGAGCTGCTCGTTTGGGCCGTATGCGGGGCAGGGAAAACCGAGATGTTGTTTCCCGCCATCGCTGCCGCCTTGGAGGAAGGTTGGCGCGTTGGCCTCGCCACGCCTAGAGTGGACGTTGTCCGCGAACTGGCTCCGCGCTTCCGCCAAGCGTTCCCGCGCGTTTCGCTCGCGGTTTGGTACGGAGGAAGCGAGGAGCGCGGGCGAATCGCCCCGCTCGTTCTTTCCACTACCCACCAACTGTTGCGCGCGTACCGCGCGTTTGATGTCATGATCATCGATGAAGTCGACGCCTTCCCGTATTCGGTTGAACCGATGCTTGAATACGCCGTCAGTCAAGCGCGGAAAGAACGATCAAGCCTCATCTATCTCACCGCCACTCCCTCCCGCGCTTGGCAGCGTGACATTGCGCGTGGCAAACGGAACGCCGTCGTCATCCCCGCCCGCTATCACGGCCATCCGCTCCCCGTCCCCGTGTTCGAATGGTGCGGCAATTGGCGCAAGCGGCTCGAGCGCGGCCGCTTGCCCGAAAACGTCCTTGCGTGGGTTCGCCATCGTTTGGAACAGAGAAAGCAGGCGTTTTTGTTCGTTCCTCATATCGATGAGCTTGAGGCGGTCGTCCGCCTGTTGCAACGAGTCGATGCCCGCATCGTCGGCGTTCACGCCGAAGCCCCGGATCGCGCCGAACATGTGCAGGCGTTTCGCGACGGGCGCGTTCCGCTGCTTGTGACGACGACGATTCTTGAGCGCGGCGTGACGGTACCGAACATCGATGTCGCCGTCCTTGGCGCCGAAGACCGCATCTTTACGGAAAGCGCTCTCGTGCAAATCGCCGGCCGCGTCGGCCGCCACGCGGCGTTTCCGGATGGCGACGTCCGCTTTTTCCATCACGGGAAAACGAACGAGATGGTGCGGGCGCGCCGCCACATTGTCCGCATGAATGAGACAGCAAAGAAAAGGGGGTTGCTGCATCGATGAACTGCCTCCTTTGCCATTCTCCGTACAACCCGATCGCGAGCTGGCGCCAACTGATTCTTCTTGAAGACCCAGACGTCCTTTGCCCACGCTGCCGCGGGTCGTTCAAACTCATTGACGGCCGCCTTTGCGAGATGTGCGGCCGCCCGCTCGAGGAAGCCAAGCCATCGCTGTGCGCCGACTGCCTTCGGTGGCAGGATGATGAACAATGGGGGAGGGTGCTCGTGAAAAACCGATCCGTCTATCTATACAACGACTGGATGAAAGACGTCGTCGCCTTATGGAAATTCCGCGGCGACTATATCGTTGTCGAGGCGTTCCGCCGTCCGTTTGTCCACGCGTTTTTCCGCCATTTCGGCCGCGATTGGTGCATCGTTCCGATCCCGCTGAGCCGCGAGCGCCTCGATGAGCGCGGCTTCAACCAAGCGGAAGCGCTCGCCCGCCTGCTTCCGTTTCCATGTTTCCCTTGGCTTTCTCGCAAGCATTCCGAAAAACAATCGAAAAAATCGCGCCGCGAGCGGCTGAAGACCGACAACCCGTTTTTTCTCTCCGGACATCCGCCGATTGACGGAAAACGAATCGTTCTCATCGATGACATTTACACGACGGGCATCACCGTCCGCCACGCGGCCCTTGTTTTGCTTGAAGCGGGGGCGGCAGAGGTGGGGGCGTTGACGTTGGTGCGGGCGTGAGCAGGCTAAACATTTGTCTGCAGGATGCCGATATAAACAGTAGCAACCGAATGGAGCGGAAGGTGAACGGGGATGGAAATTCGCAACGTTTTGACTAGACAATCGATAACGTCGCCAAATCAAACGCTGATAGTGCAAAAAGGAGAAACATACGATGCGGTCATCAAGGAAAGCCAAGGCGGCGCTGCCGTTGTCGTGATCAAAGGGATCGAAGTGCAGGTGCGAACGGAAGGGGAATGGCCGCAGGAAGGGCGTGTGGCCATCAAGATCGTTGGGGAACAAGACGGCGTCCCGGTGGCGCGAATCGTTCCCCGCCCTCCTCAAGAGACGGACAAACAACCGGTTTATTTTTCTGCTTCGGAACCGTTATCGTCTGAGCTGAGACAGGTTGGGGACTGGCTGCAAAAACATGGTCAATCGCTCACAAAAGAGATTGTTTCCACCTTGCGAACGTTTTTCACCGAAGCCCCAGGCACCGTAGAGCAAAAACTTGATACCGTTCGCGCGGTCATCAATAAGCATTTAGAACTGACAGACGTTCATCTTGCAGCTGTCCATGAGGCGCTGCATGGGAAGCCGTTAGGGGAGCAATTCGCGGAGATTGCCAACAAACTCGATCCAGCCTTTACACTGGCTCAGCGAGAAGAACAAAGCGCGATGAAAGAAACGCCGCACCATTTGGCCGTTGCGGCCGATCAGTTCGAGCGCCAAGCGTGGCGGACGGGAAAAACGGGAGAATTGTCCAGCGCGCCTCCTTCATTGGCAGCCGACCAGTCCGCCAAAGCGGGATCAACAGAAGGAACGAAGTCCTCAGAAATCAGCGGACGTAAAGCATTGGGGCACCGTCCCCTCGTACCGACATGGGATCATCTAGAACGCACGGTTCAGATGGAAACGGCATCAACTACCGAAACATCCACCCTCCTCCAACAAGTACGTGAACAAGTTGTCCGAGAGCCGAGCTTGTCGAAGGCAGTGGAATACGTCCGTCAACAGGTCGTTGATGCGCCCAATGTAGACCGGGATGTGGTGGAACAAGTGGATCGTGCGTTGCGCGAGGTTGCTCAACTGCAGCGTCAAGGGCGGGAAAGCGAAGCCCGGGCGCGGTTGAATGAGGTATCGACGCGGTTAGAACAGACAGTTCAAACAGAAAAGATGCCATCAATCGAAACATCCACCCGTCTCCAACAAGTACGTGAACAAGTTGTCCGAGAGCCGAACTTGTCGAAAGCAGTGGAATACGTCCGTCAACAAGTCGTTGATGCGCCCAATGTAGACCGGGATGTGGCAGAACAAGTGGATCGTGCGTTGCGTGAGGTTGTTCAGCTGCAGCGGCAAGGGCGGGAAGGGGAAGCCCGAGCGCGGTTGAGTGAGGTGTTGGTGAAGGCGGAACAAGCGGCCCGTGCTTTGGAAGCGACCGTTCAATCCGTGAGTGACGCCTCTCAACCGTCTCCAGAGCTACCGAAGCAAATTCGAGCCATTCGAACGGAAGCCGTTCGTGCGCTAAATTTGTCGAATACGCTGTCCCGAGTTCAAAAGCTGCTCGCTGAACACAGCGAGTTGCCAGGGGATGTCCGACAAAAAATAGAAGCGGTGTTAAAAGAAACAATGTGGCTGCAACAAGCTGGCCAACATGCGGCAGCGAGAACTCATCTTGTCCGTCAACTCGATCAAATCGAGTCGATAACGGCTAATACACGATCGTCAGTTGTCCAACCGCCGTCTCCTGTTAATAAGACGACAGCTCCATTCAAGATGCCAGCGGTGGACCATATATCGGTTTTATCGGAGATGGCAGAGGGAGCAGGACAGGGAGGAATTTCACAGCGTTCCACCGCTCCAGTGGTCGAGCAGTCAGGTGATGACGCGATTGGAAACGGGGCGCGGCAGGCTATCTCTTCGGCGGGCAGCCAAAACGAAGTGACAGCTGATGCGGCGAACGACACTCAACCGATCGAACAGCTGCGTGAGGCCATGCGCCGAGCAATCAAATCGTTGCAGCAAGAGCCCCACTTGGAAAAAGCGTTGGACGCCGTTGGAGCGGATATCGCGGAAGCGCTCCGCACCCACCCTCACTGGGAACAGGCATGGGCCGACTCGTCTGCCAGTGCGCGAACGCTGATGGAAAAAGGGCGGGAGCTCGCTGCAAGGCAGACGGTGTTGAAAACGTTAAATGAGATCGAAGCGTCACTCCCGTCTGTGCCAACTGATCGCTCGCTGGATGTTGACAGCCTATTTGATGGGGCATGGCAAGCGGCTTTGTCGCTTGAATCCAAACAATTTTTCGTGCAAACGGTCACGAAAAAAATGGCGCAGGCTGCACTTGATTTTAAAACGGTGAAGCGCGATGTGATGCGCCAGTTAGAGACGGTGGCGCAGGTGGCGGAAAACAAAAGCCCCGCCGCCCGCTTGCAAGCTACATCGATGTTGGAAATGGCGATCAAACAATTGGACAACGCCATTTTAAAAAGCGACATCATGCTGTTTACCGATATGGTGATGGAAAAACAGTTGATGAAAGCCAGCTCCGCGCTCGCTGAGGCAAAAAAACGGCTTCGCCAAGGTGACGCGGCTGGGGCACGGAACATCGTGAACGAAGTGAAGAACATGTTAGCGAATATCGTGTTCAAACCGTCCGAGGCGAAGGTGAAACATTTTGTGAGGATGCAAGGTGAAACAACAGCCGATTCATCCAAAGCGTTTCTTGAGCAAGTGAACCAGGTGATGCAACCGCCAGTGGATGGTCCATCAGCAAGGCACGTGTTTGACACGATTCGCCGTCTCGGCTTGATGCACGAGTATGAGGCCGCCGAGCGGCTTGTATTGAAAGGAAATGAAGAGGAGTCGGCACTGCCAAATATAAAGGAAGTGCTTTTGCGGCTGGCGCAAAGCGGAAATGAATCGGTTGCGCGGCAAGCGGAACAAGCGTTGACGAACTTGACCGGCCAGCAGCTGTTAAACAAGTGGGATGGCATGATGGGGTGGCAAAGCTTTTTCTTCACACTGCCGCTGTTATGGCAACATGAGGTGCGCAACGTCAACGTCTATGTCAACGCCCGCCAAGATGGCGAGCGAATCGATTGGGAAAACTGTCAGCTCTATTTCTTGCTGGAGACAAAAAAATTGGGAGACCTCGGCATTTTGCTTCAGGCGAATGAGCGAAACTTATCGATTACCCTTCGCAACGACCGCGATGATTTTGCCCAAAAAGCCGCGCCGTTCATCGAGATGGCGAAAAAGCGATTGGAGGAGATCGGCTATCACGTCAAAGCGATCAACGTCGACAAGCTGACGAATGAAACGAAGCGGGAGGAAGAAGAAAAACGGGCGCCATCCATTCGCCCGTATGGATCGTTTACGGAAAGAGGGTACAATTTCACGATATGATAGCGAACTATTTCAACCAAAAAAAGCAGAGACACATGAACGGCCCGACGGCGGCCGTCATCCGCTATGATGAATCATCGGGTCGGTCGCCGACCGTCGTTGCCCAAGGGAGCGGGCATGTGGCGCAGAAAATCATTGAACTGGCGAAACAGCATCACATCCCGATTCAAGAAGACCCATTGCTCGTGCAAAACTTGCTGCAACTGGATCTGGGCGACCGCATCCCGCCGCAGTTGTACGCGGTGATTGCCGAAATTTTGATTTTGATTGAAGAAATTGAAAAAAATGCTTAAACATTGTCGACTCATCGCCGATATAAAAAACAGAGGGCAAATGGGGGTGCACGGCGTTGGACTTTTTAACCGAGGAATGGATTTACCAAAAAAACTCGCAACAGTTGACGGGGTTGTTATATGAGGGATTGATGGAATGTTTGGAAGAGGCCATCGCGGCCATGAAACAAAAAGACCATTGGAAAGCGAACAAACAGCTGCAAAAAGGAAACGACATCCTTCGCCGCCTCGGCGTTGGATTGCGCTATGATGTCGGCATTATCGCCCATCAATTGGATGCACTCTATAACTATATGGCGGAGCGTCTTATTGAGGCCAATATGAAAAAAGACGCTGCAGCCGTCCAAGAAGTGCTGCAGCTGACAACCACGATCGCCACGGCGTGGAACGAAGCGCTAAAAAGCGGCGTTTCGCCAGTGCAGCCAGCGCACAAACAAAAAGCAGCGGCCTACGAACAATTCATTACCTATGAGAAATAAAAAACAAAGGAGCGAATGTCCATGCGAATCAACCATAACATTCAAGCGCTCAACGCCTACCGCAATTTGGCGGCCAACCAATCGAGCATTTCGAAAAACTTGGAGCGCCTCTCCTCCGGCTTGCGCATCAACCGCGCCGCTGATGACGCGGCGGGGCTTGCCATTTCGGAAAAAATGCGCTCGCAAATTCGTGGCCTGCAAATGGCAGAACGGAACGCGCTCGATGCGATTTCGATGATCCAAACGGCGGAAGGGGCGTTAAACGAAGTTCACAGCATCTTGCAGCGGATGCGCGAGCTGGCTGTGCAGGCGGCGAATGATACGAACACGGCCGAAGACCGAGAAGCGATTCAAAAGGAAATCAATCAGTTGACATCTGAAATTAACCGGATTGCCAACTCCACCGAATACAATACGAAAAAATTGCTCAATGAGTCCGTTTCCAGCCAAGCGAGAAGTGTGCAAATTGCCGCGGGCAGCTTCTCAGCAGGCAGCACAGCCATCGATGGCACAAGTCTGCAGCTAGACCCAGAAAGCACGATCGTAGCCGGGAACTATAAAGTGAAAATTGAGGACGTTGCGACGAAATCCCTTCAAAGCACAGGACCGATTGCCGGGGGCGTGCAACAAATCACACTGGATGCAACATCAAACTTGACGATCGGTAATACATACGGGGTGAAAATCGAACAGCAAGATGTGAAAGTTATTACAAACAATCCGGGGTCGTCGCCGGCCATTGATACGGTATCGATCGCGCCGAACTCCCCGTTAAGCGATGGAACAGTGAATCTCGTGATCCGTCGCACGAATGCTGTGAACAACTTCCAATCAGGTGGCACGGGTCTGACAGGAGTGCAAGTTTCGGCCTCTGCAGATCTAGATCCAAATAATACGTTTGTGATAGAAACAAAGTCCCAAGCTTCTGGTGTGCAAAACGGGATGGCCAATGGTCTATATATTACGAATGTCAATATTGACTCTAGCAAATTTTCACTAAATGGTGAAGATTTCCGTCTCGTCTATGCAGAAACGTCACCATCGTCTGGCCAGTTTACCGTAACGTTACAAGATAAAAACGGGAATGATTTATCCCAAGCGGTCATCTTAGATAATAACCAACAAAACTACGAGTTTTATGATTTATCTGGCAACAAACTTGGTGTTTCCTTTACGACGATTTCCGGTATTAACAGAACACTAGCGGCAGCAAGTGAAAACGGAAAATACAATGAATTTGATATTGATATTGCGCTGTCTTTAAAGAAAAATGGCACGCAAATCGGAACGGCTGTCATCACTCCGACAGATGGGACGGCTGGCAATGTGACCATTAACGGTTCGGATGGGATTAGCTACACAATCAATCATAACGGATATGCCAGCACGAACATCAATCGAACAGCAACGTTCGGCATACAGAGTATGCTTTCATACTCGACCGATGGAGCGACGTTCACGACGTTTAATGCAGGTGACAATCTGACCTTAAATGGCGGCATTTTCGTTGATACAGCCGACAATATCACTGATTATACGACAGGGGATACGACCGTGCAGATTGACGTTGGCACGACGTCATCGTATACAGCCACGCTGGTTGATGACGTGGGAAACGCACTGTCCGGCGTACCGATGCTCGTCGTTGACAATAACGGCGTGTATTCGTTTGGCAGCGGCACAGGCGTTTCGTTTACGACTGACACATTGTCAGCAGGAACACGGATGTTTACGGTAGGGGCGACGGTCACAACGAAAGCAACGTTGAGCACGAACGGTGTCGATGTGGAAACATTAAACAACATTGCCCCGAATACGACATTGCGCTTCCATAACGGCGATCTCACGATGAACATTGGCGCGCTGACAAATGGCGAAGCTTCCTTTACGATCACAGGCGGAACGAATGACCAGTCGCTGAAAATTCAAATCGGCGCGAATGAAGGACAAATGCTCAGTGTTGGTATTGACGATATGCGTGCGCTCGCGTTAAAACTTTCCGGCAACAGTGCCAGCAGCGCTGTTTCATTCACCAATCATTTAGGAGAAACGGTCACTGCCTACTATACGAATGCTGCTGGTGTCAATAATGGCGACGCGACAGAATACGCTCTTGACGTGACAACGCATGAAAAGGCGACAGCGGCGGTAAAAGTCTATGACTATGCCATCGCCCGGGTATCGGAACAACGGTCGAGTTTAGGGGCTATTCAAAACCGTCTTGAACATACGATCAACAACCTAAAGACAGCAGAGGAAAACTTAACCTCCTCCGAATCCCGCATCCGCGATACGGATATGGCGATGGAGATGGCGGAGTTTACGAAAAACAACATCTTGACGCAGGCGGCGCAGGCGATGCTCGCGCAATCGAACCAGCTGCCGCAAGGGATTTTGCAGTTGCTGAAAAGCTGATTGAATCCGCATCGGGCGGGGCATAAACGCCTCGCCCTTTTGCTATGGTTGTGCGATAATGGGGGTAGCGAGAGGTGATGGCGATGGAAGTGCAAAAAGTGACGCGTACAGGGCTGGCGAACGTGGGCCGCAAGGATGACGTCCCGATGGAATCGGTGTCGTTCACCGAAGTCATGGCGAAAACGCGCCGCGATGTTGTATGGGAGCGAATCAACGAACAAGTCCGGCAAATCGAGGAGCAAGGGAAGAAGCTTGCCGAGTCGCGGACGGTGGAAGATTTGCGCAAATACAAGCAGCTCGTCAAGTCGTTTTTGGACGACGCGGTGAAAAACGGCCTCCAGCTCGAGGAACAACGCGGCTTCAGCCGCGGCGGGCGCGCGCGCATTTATAAGCTCGTGAAGGAAGTCGATCAAAAGCTCGTTGAACTGACGAATGAAGTGTTGCAAAAAGAACAGCGTGGACTCGAGATTTTGCGGCTTGTCGGCGAGATTCAAGGGCTGATCATCAATATTTACACATAACCGCTCCGTTTATGTGGGCATCAACATAGACCTGTGGTCGACCTGCTTGCGGCTGTAGAAGATGGCTAACGGCGCCGCATGCAGAGATGCGGCGCTGACAGGGGGATGATGTCGGCCCCGAGCGGGTGATCACGAGAAGACGCCGTTATTCAACCTAATCGCTTTTATAAGGCGGCTTCATAGGCCATGACCGGGAGGGATGCACGATGGCGGAACTAGTCAATTGTTCAAAGTGCGGGCGGTTGTTTGTGAGATTATCGACACGTGACGTGTGCGAATCGTGCTATCAAGAAGAAGAGCGGCAATTTGAACGCGTTTACGCGTTTTTGCGCAGACGGGAAAACCGCATGGCGACGATGGCGCAAGTCGTTGAGGCGACAGGCGTGGAGGAGAAGCTGATCATCAAATGGATTCGCGCGGGGCGGCTGCAGCTTGTCCATTTCCCGAATCTCGGCTATCCGTGCGACTCGTGCGGCGCGCTGATCCGTGAAGGGCGGTTGTGCGCCAAGTGCCTCGGCCAACTGCAAGCCGATTTGCGGCGGGCGGAGGGGGGAAAGGAAAAAGAAGCTCGTTCCCGCCGCGCCACTTATTACATTCAGGACGATCAAGAACGCTAAACATTTTCCCTAACATTCCGATATAAACAGTAGCGCGATGTGAACTGTGTCTCTCAAGCGAGGTGAACGCGATGAAAATCCACCATATCGGTTCGATGAACGTCAACCCATATCAACGTCAGTTCGCCAAAACGGAGCGTCTAGCGGCAGGGAAGACGAAGGGCGATCAAGTGGAGATTTCCAAAGAGGCGAAAGAGCTGCAAGAAGCGGCAAGCTGGGAACGGGCGCGGCAGGCGAAGCTGGAGGAGCTGCGCCAACAAATTGAAACCGGCGCCTACCAAGTCGACCCGCGGGCGGTCGCCAAACGGATGATCGACTATTACCGAAATCACCGATAAAGGAAGCGGATCGTGATGACATTTGCCCCACTCATTCATCTATTGCGGGCGCACAGTGAGCTTTATGAAAGCTTGTTGGCGCTGTCGAGGAGAAAGACGGAAGCGCTGAAGAAAAACGACATCGAGGCGCTGTCGGCTTTGCTTGCCGATGAACAGAAGCATATTTTGGCCATCCGCCAGCTCGAGGAACGGCGGCGGCGCTGGCTGAAGGAGGCGCTCGGCGATGAGGCGGCGACCATTTCTCAATGCGTCCACCTGGCGACAGGCAAGGAGCGCGAGGAGCTAAGAGAATGCCAAGCGCGGCTTCAGACGGCCGTGAAGGCCGTGGCGGAGGCGAATGAGCTCAATCGCCAGCTCATTGAACAGTCGCTCCAGTTTGTCACCGCGATGATCGAGACGTTCGCCCCGACGCTGTCCACCTACAGCCGCACGCAACAATATGCCCCTTCGCCCGAGCGACCGCTGTTTGAATCGAAAGCGTAAGGAGGAAGAACGATGCTCTCGACATTCCATGGCCTTGAAGCCGCCCGACGCGGCATGATGGCCCAACAAGCCGCCTTGTACACGACAAGCCATAACATCGCCAACGCCAATACGGAAGGGTATACACGGCAGCGTGTTCAACTGCAGCCGACGCCGCCGTTCCCGACGCCCGGACTCAACCGCCCGAACATCCCGGGGCAGATGGGGACAGGAGTGGAAACGTCGTCGGTCGAACGGGTGCGCGAATATTTCCTGGACATCCAATACCGCGGCGAAAACAGCAAGCTCGGCTATTGGGAAGCGCGCGCGGATGCGGTGGCGAAGATGGAAGATATCATGAACGAGCCGTCCGACAGCGGGTTGGCGAAAACGATGGACCAGTTTTGGCAGGCGCTGCAAGATTTGAGCACCCAGCCGGAGAACGAAGGGGCGCGCTCCGTCGTCCGCCAGCGCGGGTTGGCGGTTGTCGAGACGTTCCACTATTTATCGAATTCACTGACGCAAATCCGCACGGACATCGGCACGCAAATCGGCACGACGGTGACGGAAATCAACTCCCTTCTCAACCAAATCCGAGCCTTAAACGAACGGATCGCCGAAATCGAACCGAACGGCTATTTGCCGAACGACTTGTACGACGAGCGCGACCGGTTGATCGACCAGCTGTCGCAGTATATGGAGATCGGCGTGGAAAAGCATCCAACCGGCGGAAACGCTTTGCCCATGGCCGAAGGAACGTACGATGTTTACGTGATGAACGGGAGTGCGAAAGTGTATCTCGTTCAAGGCCGAACGGCGTCTGTCGTGTCGTTTTCCGATGGCAGCGATGTCGACGGCGACGGGGTGAAGGAAATGCCCCCCGCTTCAGGCGTCAATACGCTTGATGTCAGCGGGACGACCATTTCCTTTTCCTCTCTTCCGAACGGCAAATTGCGCGGGTTGATCGAAGGATACGGCTATCAAACCGGAACCGACGCCAGCGGCCAGCCGATCGTCAAAGGGCTGTACCCTGACATGCTCGCCAACTTGGACAAGCTCGCCTATACGTTCGGCACGGTGTTCAACGACGTTCATCAACAAGGCTACGGGCTAAATGGAAGCACGAATCACCCGTTTTTTGACGGGATCAGTGCCGTAAGCGGTGCGGCGAAAACGATCAAACTCGCCGCCGACATCGACGATTTGGCGAACATCGCGGCGTCGACGAAAAGCGGGGAAACAGGGAACGGCAACAACGCCATCAACCTCGCCAACGTCCGCAGCCTGCTTCTGTCCAATGCGACCGTTTCGCTGCAAGACGGCATCTCCGTCAACTTGGCGTCCCTGAATTTGCCGCTTGCCTCAGGCACGGTCGAAACGAACTATCAAGGCTGGATCGGACAGCTTGGCGTCGACGGTGAGCGGGCGAACCGGATGAAAAGCAATAGTGAAATTCTGCGCCAGTCGGTGGAGGAAAAACGGCAGTCGGTGAGCTCCGTGTCGCTCGATGAAGAGATGATGAACATGATCAAATTCCAGCACGCCTACAACGCCGCGGCAAGGCAAATCACGGTAATTGACGAAATGCTCGATAAACTCATCAACGGCATGGGCGTCGTCGGAAGGTAGGTGAACGGTGATGCGCATTACGCAAAGCATGTTGGCGAATAATATGTTGAAACAAATCACCCGCAGCTACGAAAAGTTAGATCAATATCAAACCCAGCTTTCGACGGGGAAAAAAATCACCCGCCCGTCGGACGATCCTGTGGTGGCGATGAAAGGAATCGCCTACCGTTCGAATTTAGCCGAAGTCGAGCAGTTCAAACGCAATTTCTCGGAAGCGTACAACTGGGTCGAAAACTCCGATTCGGCGCTTGACAAGGCGACGCAGGCGCTGCAGCGCATCCGCGAGCTCGTCGTGCAGGCGAGCAACGACACATACGAAGAAACGCAGCGCCAAGCGATCGCCAAAGAAGTGCGCCAGTTGACCGAACATTTGGTCACGATCGCCAATACGAAAGTCGGCGACAAATACATCTTTAACGGCGCGAAAACGACGGAGCCACCTGTGACGGTGAACCCGGACGGCACGATTTCCGTGTCGACGAACAGCCAACAGCTGAACATTGAGCTCGCCAAAGGCATTTACATTCCGGTCAACATTCCGCCGAGCACAGCGTTCGGGGCGGGCAGCGGATTGTTTTCCGACTTGCAAAACTTGGCCGCTTCCCTCGAAAATCCGAGTACGACCGGCGATGATGTAACGGGCTATTTAGACAAACTCGACAGCCACTTGACGAATTTGCTCGGCGTCCGCGCCGAACTCGGCGCGCGCATGAACCGGATCGAGCTGATGGAAGACCGCATCGACAGCCAGCAGGTGATCGCGGAAAAAATGTTGTCGGACAACGAAGACGTTGACCTTGAAAAAGTCATCACCGACTTAAAAACGCAAGAAAGCGTCCACCGCGCGGCGTTGGCCGTCGGCGCGCGCGTCATTCAGCCGACGCTGGTTGACTTTTTGCGTTAAACTAGCGTAACGCCCGCCGAAAGGAGCGATGGCTGTGCGCATTCCGCAGCTTAAGATGGAAGCGACGTACGCCAAACTGGCGATCTCAAGCGAACGGGCGCGGCTTGACATCACCCAGCCGCCCGCGGAGATGACGATCGAGCAACCGCCCGCTGACATGCGCATCGCCGCCATTCCCGCCCGTCTGACGATCGACCAGACCGAGGCGTGGGCGGCGGTCAACAACAAGCACGTGTTTCGGCTGATCGAAGACGCGGCCGCTGACGGACGGCAAGCGGTGCTCGACTTCATCGAGCGCGCCGCCATTCAAGGCGATGAACTGATGCGCATTGAACACGGCGGCGATCCTCTCATGGAGCAGGCGGAGGCCAACAGCGAAGGCCCGCCGCTTGAGTTGGAGATCGCCCTCGTCCCGCCGCCGTTTAGCGTCAAGGTCGACTATGAACCGGGAAGGCTGGCGATCGACTGGAACACCTACGCGCCCCGCATCGATGTGAAACCGCATGCGCCGATCATCCGCTGCCAGCAAGGGGCGGTCAAGATCGATCTCGCCCAGCGTCCGTCGCTTCACATTGACGTCGTCATTTGAGAAAACAGGAGGAACGATTCATGAATATCGACACGAAATACCACGGAACCGTGGCGGTGAAGGAAGAAGACATCATCTGCTTCCCCCACGGCCTGCCCGGATTCGCAAACGAGAAGCGGTTCGTCCTTCTCCCGCTTGCCGACACGCCGTTTGTCATCTTGCAGTCGGTCGACACGGCCGCGCTCGGGTTTGTGCTGATCGAGCCGTTTTCGTACTTCCCGTCGTACGAGTTTGAACTCGACGAAGCAACGGTCGAACAGCTTGAGATCGAAAGCGAACGTGACGTTGCAGTGTATGTCATCCTTACTGTCGCTGATCCGTTCGACCATACGACCGCCAACTTGCAGGCGCCTGTAGTCATCCATGTTCACAAACGGCTCGGCAAGCAAGTGATCTTAACGAACACCGCGTACCAAACGAAACATCGCCTCTTCCCAGATAAAGTGGCGACATAAAGGAGGCGGCCTGATGCTTGTCTTAACGCGCAAACTCAAAGAAGCGATCCAAATCGGCGATGACATTGAAATTACCGTTCTCGCCATTAGTGGAGATCAGGTAAAGCTTGGCATCAACGCGCCCAAACACATCGACATTCACCGCAAAGAAGTGTACCTCGCCATCCAAGCGGAAAACAGCGCCGCCTCCGAAGCGCCCGAAGCGTCACTCGCCGCACTGACCGCCAAACTGAAACAATGGAAACATCCATAACGCCGAAGCGCCCAAACGGCGCTTTTTTCGCTCCAACGACAAAAAATTAAATTTCCCTATTAAACTTCCAAAAAACGCGCCGATATAAAAAGTGAGCGCGGCATATGGCGAAAGGCGGCCGACTTTCGCCATAGCCCCGCCGTTCCACAAGGACGTGGAAAACATCATTTCAAGGAGGAAGAGAACATGAGAATCAACCACAACATCGCGGCGTTGAATACGTATCGGCAGTTGACGACCAATACGACCAACGCTTCGAAATCCATTGAAAAACTTTCGTCTGGCCTCCGCATCAACCGCGCGGGCGACGATGCAGCAGGTCTTGCGATCTCGGAAAAAATGCGCGGCCAAATTCGCGGACTGGAGCAAGCGAGCCGCAATGCTCAAGACGGTATCTCGCTCATTCAAACGGCAGAAGGTGCGCTGAATGAAGTGCACTCCATCCTGCAGCGGATGCGTGAGCTGGCAACGCAGGCGGCCAACAGCACGAATACGCAAGCAGACCGCGAGCAGCTGCAAAAAGAGTTCAACCAACTGACGTCCGAAATCAACCGGATCGGTAATACGACGGAATTCAACACGCAAAAATTGTTGAACGGCAATGTGAGCGGCGCGAGCCCGATTAAACTGCAAATTGGGGCGAATACAAATCAATCGTTTGAAATTAAAATTTTCGACATGCGCGCCCAAGCGCTTGGATTGGCTGGCACAACCGGTGGTGGGTCTGCCAGCGGTACCGGTGCAGCAACCACGTCAAACGGTACGAGCGTATCAACCGAGCTCCAAGATGGCATTAAAAATGCGAAATTTACAAGCGGTGCTACCAATCAATTGACTGATGTCAGCAAGACAGGTACTGCTGAGTATGCCTTGAGCATTATGACCTTCAGCGGTGCAACAGCCGCCATTTCGAAAATCGACATCGCGATCAACACCGTTTCGACGGAGCGCGCCCGCCTCGGTTCTTATCAAAACCGCTTAGAGCATACGATCAACAACTTGGATACGTCGGCGGAAAACTTGACGGCGGCGGAATCGCGCATCCGCGACGTCGATATGGCGAAGGAAATGATGGAATTTACGAAACAAAACATTCTCACCCAAGCGGCCCAATCGATGTTGGCGCAAGCAAACCAACAGCCGCAGAGCGTGCTTCAGTTGCTGCGATAAAGGAAAAGCGAAAGGCCTCTTCTCGTGTAATCGAGAGGGGCCTTTTCAATTAGGGGAAGCGCTGGAATGATTTTTCTGTTTGATTCGCTTCACATCGACAAAATGAAACCGATAATAATAGTAGAGGATGTCGAATGATCACGAAACCATCTCGTTTAGGAGAGTGCGAGACATGCAGCTCAACATTTTCGGACAGACGTTTGACTATCGCAATGATCGATCAGAGCTTGAAGCGATGTTCCAAAAAATCTTCTCCATGATTGACGAGGCGGATCGGCAATTGAGTCATCTCGTCATCGATGGCGTCGAAGTATATGACGATTTTGAAACCTATGTGGAGGAACGAATCGATTTCATCCGCACGATTGACGTGGTAGCGGTGACGATCGAAGAATACATACAAGATGTACTCCAGACGATGCATTCGTATTTGCTGCGCGCCTTGCCAGAGATTGAGCGCATCATTGATGAGTTTTACCAAACGCCTTCGGAAGATGCGTGGATGCGATTCGAGCAAATGCTGGAAGGCATCCAATGGATCGACCAAGCTCTTTATTGGCTCACCGAACACCCGAAACATTCGCTTGATCGCCAAGCGCTCGCTCGCATCCGGGAAACGCTGGCGGAACAATTGCGGCAATTGCTTCAAGCTGTAGAAGCAGGCGACGCGATTTTGATCGCCGACTTGATCCAGTATGAGATCAAGCCGCTATGGAAGAAAATGACCGAGCATGTCCAAACAAACGTGGTCAACTAAACAGAGACAGCAAAGGCAGTGAACCGAATTGAGCATTTACACAGGAAAAAAAATCTTAATTATCGGCGGCACGGGGACGATCGGGCAGCATCTCACCAAAGCGCTCTTGCAGCATGACCCGAGCGTCATTCGCATTTTCAGCCGCGATGAGCATAAACAGTTTGAACTGGCGCAACAATTCAAACAACATGCCAAAGTGCTTCGCTATTTAATCGGAGATGTCCGCGACGAAGCGCGGGTGCTGCGGGCGATGGAGGATATTGACTACGTCTTTCATCTCGCCGCCATGAAGCATGTGCCCGCTTGTGAATACAATCCGTTTGAAGCGGTGAAAACGAACATCATCGGCACGCAAAATGTCATTCAAGCCGCTTTGAGCGCCGGAGTGAAAAAGGTGTTATTCACTAGCACGGATAAGGCCATTTCGCCAACGAACACGTACGGCGCCACAAAGTTGGCAGCGGAACGGTTGATCGCGGCGACCGAATATCAAAAAGGGCCGAAGCAAACGATTTTCTCGGCGGTGCGGTTCGGCAATGTCATGGGGTCGCGCGGTTCGGTCATTCCGTTGTTTAAAAAGCAGATTTTAGAGGATCGGGAAGTGACCGTCACCCATATGGACATGCTTCGCTACATGATGACGCCGTCGCAGGCTATTTCTCTCATTCTAAAAGCGAACGAACTGGCCGTGGGCGGAGAAGTGTTCGTGCTGAAAATGCCGGTGGTGGCGCTAAAGGATTTAGTTGAGGTGATGATTGAGGAAGTCTCAAAAAAATACCACATTACCGAAACGATTAAAATCAAAGAAATTGGCTTGCGTCCAGGGGAAAAAATGTACGAAGAGCTGATGACAGAAGACGAAGCGCATACGGCGTGGGAGACGGAAGATATGTATGTGATTGGGCCTCCCTTTGGCTGGAAGCCGCATGCCTATCCGAAGGAATGGAACATCCGCCCGTGCCAAAACCCGTTTCAAGGCGAGATGATTGATAAAGAAACATTGCGCCGTTGGATTTTGGCAGAAGGCTTAATATAGGAGAAACGGTGAGTGATGGAGCAATGAGCATCATGTTGTTGACAGAGAATGAACAATTTTTGCAAAACCGCTACCCATCCATTTGGCAGCTATGGAAGCAAATTGAGCATGCTCCGATTTGGTCGCAATATGAAATCGTCCGGTCCCATGCTGGGCCGCCGACGATTCAAGTTCATGTGGATGGACGCCCTCTGTATTTGCACAGCAAATACAATCCCGAACAGGAAGCCGAGCGCCTCGCCCAGCAGCTCAAAGACCAAGTGGAGCAATGCGACCATTTATTTTTTTACGGCATCGGGCTTGGGTATCATGTTGAAAAACTGTTATCCATGTTTCCTGATAAGTCGTTCACCATTTATGAACCGAATCCATGGATCTTTTTCCGCTTTCTGTCGTACAAACGGGTGACCGAATGGCCGCTTCATCGGCTTCGCTATTTGTATGTCGAAACGGACGAGGAATCGCGCAGGCAGTTTTTTGCCGAGTTTGCCAACGCGCTCGAGACGAATGTGGGGCTTGTGGCGCTGCCAAGCTATGAGCGCATTTTCGTCGACCAATATCGACAATTTGTCCAACAGTTTCGAGATATTCTCCAGTCGAAGCGCATCAATTTGGCGACCGAATTTGCCTTTGCCAAGCGCTGGACGTTGAACAGCTTGATGAACTTGCCGACAACGTTGCGATCGCCGAGCATTTTCAGCCGGAAAGAACATTTTCGTTCCAAGCCGGTCTTGCTCGTGGCCGCTGGGCCGTCGCTGCAGGAGGAATATGACAACCTTCGCTATATAAAGGAAAAAGGGCTGGCCTATATCTTTGCCGTCGGATCGGCGAATCGAGCGTTAGTGGCGAACGGCATCCTTCCTGACGCTGTTTGCACGTATGATCCACAGGCTCATAATTTCGCTGTGTTTTGGGACATGATTGACAAAGGCATTGACGCCCACGTGCCGATGATTTACGGGACAAGCGTCGGATACGAAACGATTCAAAAATACAAAGGGCCGAAGTTTTACGCCGTGACATCCCAAGATACGGTCACGCCGTACTACTTGGACAGCCTTGACCGCAGTGAAGTCATTGATGATGCGTTTTCGATCGCCATCATTACATTGCAAATCTTGGCGAAGCTGGAGGCGAATCCGGTCATTCTTGTCGGGCAAAATTTCGCCTTCCGCGACAATTACTATTATGCGAAAGAAATCAAACGGGGAGAAAAGCAGACCGCTGAAGTGCTCGAACATGAGCGGCGCGGCCTCATGCAAGTGAAGGACGTATATGGACATCTTGTCACGACGAATGAATCGCTCAACCAAATGCGACTGCTGATGGAGCACTATATCCAGAAGTATGCTCAGATCGAGGTCATCAACACGACAAAAGGCGGTGCGGATATTGCTGGTGCCCCATTCGTTCCGCTGGAGGCCGTCATTCAAACCCGGTTGACGAAGAAAGTCGTGAATGAAAACTGGCATGCCGGCCAAGAAAGCAACCGGATGCAAGGGATGGAAGACAAAATCGGGAACATGAAGCGTGCGATGACCGATTTCATCAAGAGATATCATGAGCTTGAAGCCATGTTTCATGAGTTGGAGCAAGCCGCTATTCGAAAAAAAGAAGACAAATTGCACAAATTATTCGCCCGCTTCGATGAGCAGTTCCGCCGCTTGACCAAAAACGACTTTTTTGACGTATACGTCCGGCCTGTCGTTCGTGTCTATACGGAAATGTTGCAAAAGGAAGCGCACAACATCCGCAAAGAGCAAGACCCCGTGGTGAAAGCGGGCAAGGTGGTTCGGGCGTTCCGCAGTTATTTGCATCTATGCCAACAAGTCTACAACGACATGGCGCCGTTGGTGCAAACATGCTTGCACCCCGCCCTGAAACAGAAGGACGATGGCTGGAAGAGACGCGAATGCACATCTAGTGAATTTCAATACATCGGCCAATGGCGGAAAAAGGAGATCAGAATTGAAAAACAATCGTCCGGGGAAGCGGAGGTGATCAGCGCATATTACGAAACGAACGAACCGAATGCCACGATTAAGTTTACGTTTAAAGGGACGGCGCTTCGGGTGATTGGGGCGAGGCACGCGGAGTGTTCGGATGAGATTCAAATTGTGATTGATGGGTATAAAGAAAGGCTCTCAGCAAAAGATAAACGCTTTTCACCTCCATTTCCTCCAGCTTTTCGGGAAGTATTGTTTGAGAAAAGCGGTTTAAATGATGGTGTACATGAGGTTGAAATTGAATTGCAGAATGCGGGAAAACTGCTTTTTGAAGCTATTGAATTGCAAGCAGATGAAAGTGTGTTCTTGCATGTGAATGAAGAAGGACAAGGGGAGGTTGCTGGAATGAATAGGCCTATTGCTTATGTTGGAGACTTCACTGTGTTAACAAAATTAATAGAAGGTCCAAAGATTTATAGAAAAGGGGGATTTTCATCCCTGGGTGGAGGGCAAACCATTGCCCATGGATCTTTTCTATATTGAAGAGGCAATTTGTAAATTTTGAGGGGTGATGAATTGTGGAATGTAGTTATCGCAATGTAGAGATGAAAAGTGCGTTACAACATCTTTGTAGACAATTGCAAAAAATTATACATTCAAGTTTCAATAATGTACCTTTCTCCGAATTAAAGGATTGTAAAAACATACTTATTGTTAGATCAGCTAGTATCGGAATTTTAAGGGAATTTATTTCAAAGTTAGATAATGTAAATGATAATACAAGAAAATATGTAACTATTCAGCCACATCATAAAGTGAGCTGAATATTTTCTTCTTTCCTTGTCTATGATGTGAATATTGATAGACAAGGAGGTGAATCGCATGT
>NZ_PIJF01000140.1:0-1205 GCF_002809985.1 Geobacillus sp. WSUCF-018B | reverse complement strand
AACAGAGTCGGAATTTTGTTCCGTTTGGTAAAATATACAAAAACCAGAGAGGGCTGACTCCAAAAGTCCGCTTTTTGGCGGACTTTTGGGTCAGCCCCAATGATTGCTCCAACAATATCGATTGTTCTTTTCGTAATAGCGTATAGTTTAGATGTATTTTCTAAACTTTGAAAGGAAGTGTATTCTACTCTTTGATTAGAAACGACCGCTTCCTGCGCGATATTCGACTTTGCCAACTCCCCGGTCCTCCTTTTATTTCTCTTCTACTTTCAGATCATTTAGTACTCTCTCCATGAATTGAATAAGGTCTTCTCTTAATTCATCATGCTGCAACGCAAACTCAATCGTCGTCTTAATAAATCCGATCTTTTCTCCGACGTCGTAGCGCTTGCCTTCGAATTCGTAGGCGAAGACGCGCTGGATTTCGTTCAGTTTTTGAATCGCGTCGGTGAGCTGGATTTCGCCGCCGGCGCCGGCTTCTTGTTTTTCAAGGAATAAGAAGATTTCCGGCGTGAGGATGTATCGTCCCATGATCGCCAAGTTCGACGGCGCGGTGCCGGGTGCTGGTTTTTCGACGAATTGGCGGACTTGGTAGCGGCGTCCGTGCTGTTCGAGTGGGTCGATGATGCCGTAGCGGTGTGTTTCGTTATCAGGCACTCTTTTGACACCAATAACGGAACTGAGAGTTTGTTCATATTGGTCAATTAATTGCTTTAAGCACGGTGTTTCCGCTTGGACGATGTCGTCACCAAGCAGAACGGCAAACGGTTCGTCGCCGATAAAGTTGCGCGCGCACCAGACGGCGTGGCCGAGCCCTTTCGGTTCTTTTTGACGAATGTAGTGAATGTCGACTTTCGATGGCTCTTTTACTTTTTCGAGTAAGTCGTATTTGCCTTTTTCAATTAAGTTTTGTTCAAGTTCAAAGGCGATGTCGAAATGGTCTTCGATGGCGCGTTTTCCTTTCCCTGTGACAATGATAATATCTTCGATGCCGGATGCGATCGCTTCTTCGACGATATATTGAATCGTTGGCTTGTCAACAATCGGCAGCATTTCTTTCGGCATCGCTTTTGTCGCTGGTAAAAATCGTGTGCCGAGCCCCGCTGCTGGAATGATCGCTTTGCGTACTTTTTTCATCCTATTTCGCGCAGGAGACTCCCACTTCAACGACCAAAGGGAGTAAGTGGGAGAGGAATGCGCGTTCC
>NZ_PIJF01000139.1:0-1237 GCF_002809985.1 Geobacillus sp. WSUCF-018B | reverse complement strand
TTTGATTTTCCGTTCCTGTTTGCGAAGTGTCCGAGGTGTCCATCCGTGATCGTTGGTGATTTTGAGACGTTTCATGCAGAATTCCGCTCCTTTTCCATGCTTTTCCTTAGGAGCAGTATAACCGGAGTGGGCACCGCTTATGCGAAGGTTAACTTTTCAATGAGCATATATATAGTTTTGTCCAACTTCCACCGTTATTTTTTGTCATAAAAATATCCCCGTTCATTGTAACGATCACAATTTCTTTGTCGTTTGCTGGATTAGAAGTTATATACATGATATGATCTTTTTCATCCAATGGCGGAACAGCAAGAACTTCTTCGTGTTTTGTGTCTAATGATTGTTTGATGAGTATAGACTGATCATTCTCTACAGCTGCAAATACAACCGACTTTTCTTGAAACATAAATGTCGTCGTATCAATTTTTCTCGTAAACCGTTCAAACGTATTCCCGTTATCTCTCGAAATGAAAACTCCCTCGGCTGTACTAATCCCGACCATATTTTCATCCGTTGGGTGAGCCACAATCGTTCTCGCTGCCGTTTGCGGCAGGCCATTCAATTGACTTGGCGACCACGTTTTGCCGTCATCTTTGCTGTAAAATACCCCTCGTCCGAGCGTTTCATTTTCTTCTTGATTCACCACATAGATGGTATGGCTTTTATAACCAACCGTCATATAATGGAAATCGGACTGTTTATAAAATCCTAAATTCATTAATGTTTGTCCATTATCAAAACTTTTCACAAGACCAAGTGGATTTCCTAACGATGAACCTTCTTCAGGATGTCCCGATGAATAAAAGCCGTCGTCCGTAGCTGAAAAGCCCATATAATCATGTTTATTGGAAACCGTTTCATACCACTTATTGTCTTGGTAAACGAGCAACCCTTCATGAGTAGCAAAGTAAACCGCATTTTGATTGCCAGCATAACCAACCCCATGCAAATGTTCGATCTTCCCTTCCTTTTTTTCTTTAAAGAAAGGATTATTGGTAACAGATACATTCGATTTTGACTGTTCTTTGCTCGTAATAAAAGCCTGTTCTTTTTCGTTGGATGATGAACAGGCGCTTAGAAGAAGAGCGGATGTGATGATGATGACTTTCTTCATTTTTGTCATAGATGTTCATTCCCCTTCATCTTCTTTGGCGAGGAGACCCCGACTTCTAAGCGAGAGCGAAAGTCGGGGAGGAATCGCCCTTCCTCCTTTCAATTAACAATGTACTAGCATGCT
>NZ_PIJF01000138.1:0-1255 GCF_002809985.1 Geobacillus sp. WSUCF-018B | reverse complement strand
AACGCGCACTCGATCGCCCCCTCAACCCGGACCAGCGAAGGATTCTGCAGGGATTGGGCATGGATGAGAGCATCTACGTGTAACGTGATACGGAACGACCAGCGATGGTAAAAAAAAGGATTGCCATCGCTCGTTGTGTTGGTCAAGAAGTTATTCTGAAAAATGAAATAAAAAATCCTTCGTTTTGACCTTGTTAGGGTGCGAAATGTGAGTCATGTGCAAAATTTTTACGGATTATTCTGGATTTTGCACATTCTTTCGGAACGTTTGCACGCTCTTTCAAATGAAGATTTCTACTCTCACATCATAGACGAGAAGGAAAAAAAGAATCGCGGCAGGTAGATCAAACCATGATGGAACTCTATAATGCCCTGTGATCACCGCGCAAAATTCGTGCAAAATTTTTTCGGATCCTATCGTTTTTTCGAGATTCCCAAAAAATGAAAAACGACCGCAAACGCGGTCGTATCAAGGGCTTTGAGGATTTTAACCCGAACGAATCGTATGTAAGTGGCGTCCCAGGAGAGACTCGAACTCCCGACCGACGGCTTAGAAGGCCGCTGCTCTATCCTACTGAGCTACTGGGACACAATCCATTAGGAAACTCCAATATCCTCGCTGCCCCTTCCTCTACAAGCCTACTCAAGGAAGCTTGATGCGTCGGGACAACTCGCAGCTGTTTCATAGAAGCCTTTGCTCGTTGCTCGATCCTGCCAAGTTGCTGGAGCATCATCAACAGAGCATACTCCACAATATTCACGATAAAATAAAGGAAAGCGGGTGATGGGAATCGAACCCACGACTTCAGCTTGGGAAGCTGAGGTTTTACCATTAAACTACACCCGCATAATCCATATCAGTGAACTTGTCGTAAAAACGATTGCAATAAAAATATAATGGCAAATCGTTTTTTTGTCAATATCTTTTTTAAAGATAATGGAACGCGCTCGAGAGGATTCGAACCCCTAACCTTCTGATCCGTAGTCAGATGCTCTATCCAATTGAGCTACGAGCGCATATTGGGAAGCGGAAGACGGGACTCGAACCCGCGACCCCCACCTTGGCAAGGTGGTGTTCTACCACTGAACTACTTCCGCGTTGTAATGGTGAAGGAAGTTCATTCCTTCAAAACTAGATAACCGTTTCGGGAAGAAGCCGCGGCGAACCGCTCGCCTCCGCTTTTCTTGGTTAAGCCCTCGATCGATTAGTATCCGTCAGCTCCACGTGTCGCCACGCTTCCACCTCGGACCTATCG
>NZ_PIJF01000137.1:0-1257 GCF_002809985.1 Geobacillus sp. WSUCF-018B | reverse complement strand
GTTGTTAGGTTTTACATCCGAACGAGCTTGGCACCGATTTGTGATCGGAAACTTATTTTCGAAAGATTTATTTCCTGAACGCTCTCGATATAACCGTCGCTGTCGAGATCTTGGCTTTGCCATCAAATGGATACGACATCAACTAGCCAAACGCGGACAACATCACGCTTATGCAGTAGTGGACAGCTTACCCATTGAACTCTGCCACCACGCACGAATGTATCGTGTCAAACGGTTTCAAGGAATCGCCGATATTGGGTATTGTGCATCCAAAAAGATGGCTTACTATGGGTTGAAGCTTCATCTTCAGATCACCGACCAAGCGCTTCCGATGGGATATGTCGTCACCGAAGCATCCTGCCACGACCGGACAGCTGCATAAACCGTGATGACCCAACTTCCTCATCCGTACGCACTTGGTGATAAAGGATATATGAGCCAAGACTTGCAAAAGAAGCTGTATGATGAATACAAGATCGCTTTTTGGACGCCCGTTCGGAAAAACCAGAAGATCCACCAATCGAAAGCATGGAAACGGTGGATGAAACGAAAGCGCAAAGTCATTGAAACCGTGTTTTCCGTTCTCATTGATCAGTACCGGATCACGGAGATTCGAGCCAACTCTGTTTCTGGATTTGAATCAGCTTTGGATGGCATTTTACTCGCTTATTCACTCGTCATTCTTGGGCTAGTTGAGCGTTAAAGTTCAACTAGCACCACGGGTGGTATATAGTAAAGTAAGAGGTATGGTTTTCTGGGATTTCCCCCCTGCTCGATCAGGTGTTCGTAGAACACCGTCACGGGCATGGTGGGATGTTCTTTTCTTAGGGCTAAAATATGATCCTCATCATCGGGCGACAGACGCCTTGAGTGGCCGCGGTCCGAACGGCGCTTTGGCTTTAAGGCGTCAAAGCCCCCTTTTTTGTATCGGGTGCACCAATCGAGGATCGTCTTGGCTGCGATTCGCTTGTCGCCCTGGTGGGGAACATGGTGCACTCGCTCGCTCACCTCTTTCAGATACGTCTTCGGTTCCACCTGCCCATTCACCAACGGAGCGATTAGCCCGTACCGAAACAGCGCGATGTCGTGTCTCATCGATTCATCCATCTGGATCTCCTCCCTGTCCCCCTGTGATGTTGGACCGTCCCGGTCCCTCTACCTCCTATCTTACGAAACGGCTCGAGATTCGTCGAGAGGAAGGGTTTGTGGGAACATCAACCATCTCCGTTTTTGGTGTTAAGTAGAAAATCAGGAAGC
>NZ_PIJF01000136.1:0-1273 GCF_002809985.1 Geobacillus sp. WSUCF-018B | reverse complement strand
GTATCTATGGTACGTAAAAGTCCGATATATAGACGGACCCCAGTAGTCTGGTGCACCACGGAATGTCGCTCCCTTGAGGGAAGCACGCAGGATAGAATGCTTGAACAAAGGCTGCTGCACCAGCTGTTTTTGAGAACGAAGCAGGGAGGAAGACCGATGCGCGTCTTGTATGAACGCTGTTGCGGATTGGACGTGCATAAGCAATCGATTACGGCTTGCGCCCTTACCCCTGAAGGAAAAGAGATTCGCACGTTTGGTACGCTGACCGACGATCTCGAGGAGTTGGTGGATTGGCTGAAAGAAAAAAAGGTGACGCACGTTGCCATGGAGTCGACGGGCGTATATTGGAAGCCAGTGTATAATCTCCTCGAAGCAGAGCCGATCGAAGTGCTTGTCGTCAATGCCCAACACATCAAAGCGGTTCCCGGGCGAAAGACCGATGTCAAAGATGCCGAATGGATCGCGGACTTGCTTCGCCATGGATTGCTAAAAGGGAGTTAYATCCCTCATCGGGCTCAGCGGGAGCTCCGGGAACKGGTCCGTTATCGGCGCAGTTTGATCGAGGAACGGGCACGGGAGCTCAACCGCATCCAAAAAGTGCTGGAAGGAGCCAATATCAAGCTTTCTTCGGTCGTATCCGACATCAACGGGATGTCGGCCCGGCTCATCATTCGCGCCCTTATCGAAGGAAAGGACGATCCGGCGGCCCTCGCCCAGCTCGCCAAAGGGCGGCTGAAACAAAAAACGGAAGAGCTCCGGCGCGCRTTGAAAGGAGTGATGGGGCCGCATCAACGCATGATGCTGGCCGAGCAATGGCGTCATGTGGAGTATTTAGATGAAGCGATTGCCCGGTTGGATCGGGAAATCGAGGAACGAACGAGCCCTTTTCATGAAGCGCTGGAGCTCATCGATACGATCCCGGGAGTGGGGCGGCAAAGCGCGGAACAAATTGTAGCGGAAATCGGGACGGATATGAGCCGGTTCCCTACCGCCGCGCACTTGGCCTCATGGGCCGGAATGGCTCCCGGGAATCATGAGAGTGCAGGGAAACGGTTGTCAGGTCGAACGAGGAAAGGGAACAAGAAGCTGAGGTCGTGCCTCGTGGAATGCGCCCGTGCCGCCGCCCGAACGAAGAACACGTACCTATCGGCCAAGTATCATCGGATCGCCAAACGAAGAGGAGCGAATCGAGCGAGTGTCGCGGTCGGGAGAACGATTTTAGAAATGATCTATTATATCTTAACTCGAAAGGAACCGTATAGAGAGTTGGGAG
>NZ_PIJF01000135.1:0-1305 GCF_002809985.1 Geobacillus sp. WSUCF-018B | reverse complement strand
GGTAGCGTCAAAAGTTCTATGAAAACTCCACACAGATCATCCCATTGAGCATCGTGGGGCATGCGGAGGGCCGGATTCGCCCTTGACCAACACCCGCCAAAGGTGCGGAAGAGTCGTCAAGGGCGACGGGGACAAAAAAGAAGGCAATAAGAAAGCCGCCCTTGCCATGACCGAATTTTACCTTTGGCGGTGTTCGGTTGGTCAAGGGTTCGCTTCGCCGAATCCGGCAGGAGTTCTGTTCAACGGGCTCCRGAGGACAAAAAAGTCAGGCCGCCTCTTGTTGGAGAAACGCTTGTGCCATGGCGATCAGCTTCGTCCACCGGGCCGGCATATGCGGAAGATCCGCCAGTTCCGGGATGACGACCGGCACCCGGCCTTCGAGCGCGCTGTGTGGGCGCAGAAAGTTGAAATACGCCACAAACAGCGTCACAAAGGACACCGAGCCTTCTTCCGCACCAAACCCATGGGTCGGGCGGTAGTTGCCTTTAAAGGTCCGGTTGAATCGCTCGATGATCTGCTTGAGAGGGCGAAACTCTTCCGAGACCGGATCCTCATTGGTCAGCCCGATCACTTGGCGGACGTCAAATGAAATCCCGTGTTGGGCGAAGAAGTGTTGCGCCAGCAGGTAAATCGGGTTGCCATCCACGACGAACGACAAGTCGTCTGGGAGGGACGCTAGCTTCCTGAGGACATCATCGATGGCCTTGATGGCCGAGAGCGTGTCCCGGTTGGGCGAGACGCGATACGACAGCACGATCTTTTTGACGGCGTCAAACATAAAGAACAGGTAATGCCAGCGCCCTTTGACGCGAATATACGTCTCGTCCCCGCAAAACGAACCGGACAGCTCATACGGGAACCGGTCGACAAAGGGCTTGATCCAAAGCGCGACGCTGTTGGCGTAGTTGAGCACCGTCTGATGGGAGATCGAGACGCCATGGATGTCCTTCATGGCGGCGGCGGTCTCCCTCGAGGACATCCCAAAGTTGACGTAGTACGTCAACACGAGTCCCAACACGTGCGGCGACGCAGCCAGCCGGGACAAATCGACCTTCGGCTTGATGAGCGACGAGGAAGCCAACGGGAGAAAGTCAAACAAGAACTCTCGAAACAAATACCGCACCTTGAAGGCTTGAGGATCCTGTTGAAACTGTTGGCGCTCCTTCTTCGTCATCCGGCGAAGGTTGGCCTGGTAAAACGGGCAAGCGTTGTTCTTGCACTTATAGATGTTGTATTCTTTGCGTTCCTTGATTTTTTCCAGCGTCTTTTTGCAGTGCGGGCAGCGAAAGACCGCTTGCTTGGTGA
>NZ_PIJF01000134.1:0-1325 GCF_002809985.1 Geobacillus sp. WSUCF-018B | reverse complement strand
GGCTCTTCACCACAAGTTGTACTTGATCATTTAAGGTAGGTGTGCATAGAGGGTACAAAAAATGCGAATTTTCCTGTATGGTAAAGGTGACCAAACCAAACCATGGAGGGAAATTCGCATGTACTCTCAGTTTATCAAAGAACTCATCGATTTACCAGATGTTTTGATTCAAAAGGTGCGAAAAGAAGGGGAACGTTGGATTTTCGAACTTTCTCTACCCGAACAATGCCCGTTATGTCCTGTCTGCTTGAAGCGCACGATCAAAATGACAGACAAAAAGAAGCAATGGATGCATGGCTATGCTCAGCGAATCGGAATTTTTTGGATCGAACTTCCTGTCGAGCGCAGACGTTGTAGCACGTGTGGCGTGACGTTCAGCACGTCGTATCCAGCCATCTCTCCTCGAAGTGTGGCGACGGATGCTTTTCAGCGATGGGTCGCGCAATCTTGCATCGGAACATCCATTCAGGCGGTGGCTCGTATGCTCAAGCTTCCTTACACGACCGTTGAACGATGGTTTTATACCCATGCCCCTTCCTTCCTATCGAATGACGTCCAACCAAAGGCGGTTTGTGTCGATGAGTTTGCGTTTCGAAAAGGGCACGACTATGGAGTGGCGATCATGGATGCCGAAACGGGAGAAGTGTATACCGTTGAAGCAGGAAAGAACGAGGAAGCCATTGGGCGTGCATTGGCTCATGTGTCTCGTTCCGTTCAGTATGTCGTGAGTGACTTGGCTCCAGCGATGAAAAAAGCGATTCAACGGGTTTGCCCAGAGGCGACACATGTCGTCGACTATTTCCATGTCATTCAGCTGTTTACCGATGCTTTAGAACGTTGTCGCAAATATTTGGGCAAAGGAGGCAAGAAACACGGAAATGTTCGTTACGTTTGCCGTTTATTGAGCCAATGCCCAGAGAAATTGACGGAGGAAGAACGTCAAATCATACGAGAATGGTGTAATGAAAGCGATTACTTAAAGTCTGTTTACCAATCGCTCCAACATGTTCGCTATGTGTTCAAAAGCAAAGATGAGCAACAGGCGAAACGTCGTTTGAACGCCTGGGTTCATCGGTATTTGTTTTGTCCTTGTTCTGCTGTTCGCGCCATCGCAAAATCACTCGTCAAACGAACAGACGAAATCATATCGTGCATTTTATCCCCTTATTCAAATGGGAAAATGGAGGGAACAAATAACAAGATCAAGCTGATGAAACGTCGGGGATACGGATACAGAAATATCCAGCGTTTTGCATTGCGGGTTCGGCTAGAAACAGCTAACATACTTTCATGACAGGTGCAAGTACATCTTTTGGTGATGAACC
>NZ_PIJF01000133.1:0-1388 GCF_002809985.1 Geobacillus sp. WSUCF-018B | reverse complement strand
GAATACAATAAACATAGGAGGTGAAACCATGTATCGAACGCTGAAAACCCGTTTTCGGGCAAAGAAAGAAGTTATCCAAAAACTATTTGAATGCAATCGTATCTCCGCAGAAGTTTGGAACGAATGCCTTCGTTTGGCAAAAGAACATCATTTGGAAACAGGAAAATGGATAACCAAAACGGAACTGCAAAAAGCAACAAAAGGTCGTTTTTCTATCCACAGCCAAAGCATCCAGGCGGTTGTGCATAAATATATCTTTGCCCGTGATGGGGCAAAAGAAGCACGGAAAAAAGGAGAAAAAATCAAATATCCATACAAAAAGAAAAAACATTTCAACACGAAATGGGCAAAAGATGGGTTTGTTTTGCATGAAGACGGAACGTTGGAACTGTCGCTAGGAATTTGGAATCGAAAACGACAATCTCCTTTGGTGGTGAAAATCGACAAAGAGAAACTTCCAAACGGAAAAGTCAAAGAAATCGAGTTGGTCTATGACCGTGGTTTGTGGCTTTGTTTATCGTATGAAGATGGGAAAAAACCAAAAGAAAATCCATGTAAAAACCGTGTTGCTATTGACCCAGGGGAAATTCACACCATCGCAGCCATTTGTGAAAATGGGGAAAGCCTCATTATCACGGGAAGAAAAATAAGAAGCATTCATCGGTTGAGAAACAAGAAATTAAAAGAACTGCAAAAACTCATGAGCAGATGCAAAAAAGGCTCCAAACAATGGAAAAAGTACAATCGGGCGAAACAATATGTACTTTCGAAATCAGAGGCACAACTAAAGGATGCACTGCACAAAACCACGAGACAATTTGTTCGTTGGTGTTTGGAAAACCAAGTGAAAGAAGTCGTCATTGGAGATATCGAAGGAATCCAACGGAATACGAAAAAGAAACGAAACAAAAAGACCAATCAGAAATTATCCAATTGGTCGTTTGGAAAATTATTTGATTATCTCAAATACAAATTGAATGCCGAAGGAATTCAAATCGAGAAAAAAGATGAAAGTTATACCTCGCAAACATGCCCTGTTTGCGGGAAGAAAAATAAATCTTCTTCTAGAAATTATACATGTCAATGCGGGTACAAACGACACCGTGATATCCATGGGGCAATGAATTTATTTGCCAAAGTATATTATGGTGAAATCCGCCCATTGGAATTTACGGTCAAACCGTTTACGTATCGACGGATTGCTTAGGTATGAAGTCGTAGATGGCGAGTTCCCGCCCTTGAGTATCATGGATACTCATGTTGCCTGTGGCTCCCAACGGGACGGGTGCCAGGTGTTGCCTGCAGATAGGCTGCCAACCAGCCTATCATGCATCCACCTCCGAAGGGGAAACAGGAAACCCCCACTTCGATAAGTGGGGGAGGTTCAT
>NZ_PIJF01000132.1:0-1406 GCF_002809985.1 Geobacillus sp. WSUCF-018B | reverse complement strand
CCTGTAGGCGTTGAAGTGGGGGTTTCTTGCCTTTTTCTTTCCGGGTGTTTCACGATACACCGGGTTTCCCGTGTATCTCGTGACCAAGCACGGAAACACAACAGAAAGAAATAGCAAGCAACATCATGCCAAAGCATGAAGGGTGGGAACTCACCATCTACTACTTCTCGCTTACGCGATCCGTAGATACTTGTGGTTCGTTATTTTCATCGGTCGGAATTCTCCATATAAGTGTTTTGTAAGAATATTGCATGCCGAATGGACATCCCGATGCTGAGAATAACCACAAGCACAAATAAAATTTCTAGAAGAAGGTTTTTTCTTCTTCCCGCAAACAGGACATGTTTGCGTGGTATACGATTCATCCACTTTTTCAAAAGTGATGCCTTTAGCTTCTAGTTTGTATTTCAAATAGTCGTAGAGTTTGCCAAAACACCAGTTCGATAATTTTTGGTTCACCAATTTGGATCGCTTTTTCTTTTTGTTGCGCTGGACGCCTTCGACATCGCCTATCATGAAATGTTTGACGTTTTGTTCCAAACACCAATCGACCAATTGTTTGGTCGTTTTATGCAAGCAGTCTTTTAATTGCGCTTCGCTTTTCGATAAAATATATTGCTTCGCGCGGTTATATTTTTTCCATTTACGCGAACCTTTTTTACATTTGGACATCTTTTTTTGCAGTTCTGCTATTTTTTTATTTCGAAGGCGATGAATGCTTCTTATTTTTCTACCGGTGATGATGATGCTGCTTCCGTTTTCGCTGACGGCACTAATGGCGTGAATTTCGCCAGGATCACCGGCAGCGATAGTTCCTTCTTTTTTAGTAGTTGGTTGTTCACCGTTTTCATAACTGAGGCAAAGCATGAGTTTCCAATGTTTCGCATCAAAAATGAGTTCGATTTCTTTGACAGTGCCGTTTGGAATTTGTTCTTTATCGATTTTCACTACAATAGGAGGTTGGTTTTTTCTTTCCCAGCGACCCATTTTCAGTTCAATGGTCCCATTTGGGTGAATGATAAATCCGTTATTTGCCCATTTCGTGTTGAAATATTTTTTCTGTTTGTACGGATATTTGTTATCTAGCCCTTTTTGTTTGGCTTTTTTGGCGCTGTCTCTGGCGTTCAAATATTTATGGCATACGGCTTGAATGCTTTGGCTATGGATCGGGTATTTGCCCTTCGTTTGTTTTTGAAGTTCGGTTTGGTTGATCCATTTTCCATTATTCTTTAATGCATAGTTTTTGGCAATGACTAAACAGTCATTCCAAATTTGAGCCGATATTCGGTTGCATTCGAATAATCGATCGATATCTTTTTTTGATGTTTGAAAAGGTATTTTGACCGTTCGATACATCCTTTCACCTCCTTACTTATAATATAAAATATGAATAATCGAAAATCTAT
>NZ_PIJF01000131.1:0-1418 GCF_002809985.1 Geobacillus sp. WSUCF-018B | reverse complement strand
GAATTCCGCTCCTTTTCCATGTTTTTCATTAGGAGCAGTATAACCAGAGTGGGCACCGCTTATGCGAAGGTTAATTTTTCAATGAGCATGTATATAGAATCGAATAGAAATCACAGAAAAAAGTGGGCACAATGGATGCGTCGAAAACGCAAAATCGCGGAAGCCACTTTTTCAGTGCTTATGGACTCGTTTCCCATTGCATCGATTCGTGCAAACAGCGTAGAAGGTTTTAAAACAGCATTAGATGATATTTTCCCAACTTACACGTTCGTTATCCTTGGGCAAGTTGAACAATAGAGTTCAATTAGCACCATGGGTGAAAGTTTACACTAATAGTTCCTTCGCTGTCCGGGGACTTAACACTCGTGTGCTAGGTGTTCATTAAACAAGCTGACGCCTGTTGAGTACTGACGTCAGCTTACAGCTATTCTTAACCAGATAATATGGAGAGGATTGAATTAGGATTGTACCTGTGTGGAGGATGAATGGAATGCTGAATCGGGCGATTCCTCCCGGAGAACTGTGATGAAAATGACTAACAGCACAAATAGCAACCAGCTAGACACCCACATTGGAACGCTTCTAGGGGCAGGCAAAAGCAGAACGGACACAGCGGTCACCTCGGTCAATATAAGCCGACGTGCTGGTTGGAACTTTCGACACACCGCAATACAAGAGCAAGAAGCCAATCACTGTCACGACCACTGCGTAATAAACTAGCCATCGGTTACCGATAGGTGCCTAGCATCTTGGCTATTTAAACAGGAATCCTTTACCCACATATTTCTTGTATCCTAGAACACTCACAATCATATGAGATATGCCTAACAACAGTAAAACTATTAAAAAAATTGAAATTTTTTTATGAAATGTGTAATACAAACAATACCCGATTAAAATACCTGCCAATGACACATTTACAGACCAAAAGATTCTACAAAAGATGTGGATCACCCCGTTTTATGAACGACTAACTGCAAGCATATGCAAATGCATAGCCGCAAATAACAGAACAAACGGCTCCTCCTACAGAACCTGTTGCTGCTGCCCAAATTCCGCAGTGATATAAACAGACCCAAATAGAAGCGTGAACACATGGATCAAAAAATACGTTTTGAATAGTAACTGTATTTGAATTTGGACTATTGATTTGATTAGCTACCTCAAATGGAATTTTTTCCGTTAACCCTTCTCCCATAATATAACTCTGAACATGTGAATAACGATCTCCATTTATATTATAAAAAATATCCGCTTTTAAGTGTAATACTTCCTTTGTTTTTTTATCCAAAACAACTACTAAAATTCCTATATTTTTAGGCTCTTCACCACAAGTTGTACTTGATCATTTAAGGTAGGTGTGCATAGAGGGTACAAAAAATGCGAATTTTCCTGTATGGTAAAGGTGACCAAACCAA
>NZ_PIJF01000014.1:0-66664 GCF_002809985.1 Geobacillus sp. WSUCF-018B | reverse complement strand
AAACTGAAAAAGGATGTAAGGGATTTTGTCGAAAAATATTTTTTGGACACCCCTGAGGGGCCGAAAAGCCTTGATAAATCAACATTTCTAGAGGGAGGAATTGATGATGCATTCATTTTGCCATATGGGCGGCCCTGAAGGGGTGAAATTATGCGCCGGTCTGGCGCAATTAAAACAAGAACACGGCCCGCTGCGCGCCCAAATGGAGCAGCTGCTTGCCGCAGCGGAGGCGATCGGCCGCGGGGAAAATGACCGCAACTGGCGTGAGCCGCTCGCTGATTTGAGAGAAAAAGTTGAATCGTTCGTCGCCGCCTTAGATCCGCATTCGGAGCGGGAAGAAGGCGTATTGTTCCCAATGATGGCTCGGTACATCGGGCGGACGACCGGCCCTATCGCCGTTATGGAATACGAACACGAACAGGCGAAAACGCGCCTTTCCATGTTTTTAGAAAAGACCGCCCAGCTGCCGGAGAACATCGACAGCAGGCAGGCGTTGACGCTTGCCGGCGCGGTGATTGAGGCGTATCATATTTTGGATGAGCACTTCATGAAAGAGGAGAACGTGCTCTTCCCGATGGCCGAGCGGTTGTTGTCCGATGCGGAGAAAGAGGAGCTGTTTGCGCGCATTAACTAAGTAACAAATAAAAAACAGGATGCCCCAAACGACGGGCATCCTGTTTTTTATTATTGGTTCATTTGTTGGCCGGTTGTTATGCATGATCGTTAGGGTATGCGGAAGCGCACGTTGTTTCGTTCCCGCCGCCGTTAAAGTTGACAGGCCGGCTGTTAGGCAATCGGTTTGCCCCCTCCGCCTGTTCAGTTTAGGGTTCCTGATGTGACGCCCGCCGCTCGCTTACTTGGCGCGGTTGACCGGCTCTGCTTGTTTTGGCATTCGCTTTCGATAGACGACGTAGCTGCGCTGCAAGTAGCGGAGCGGGAAGCTGAATACGTGAACGAGACGGGTGAACGGCCAGACGGCGAACAAACCGAATGCAGCGAGAATATGAATCTGAAACCAAAGCGGCACCGCTTCCATATAAGCTGGGTTCGGACGGAACGTAAGAAGGCCGCGAAACCACGGGCCGATTGTCGTCCGGTAATCAAACCCGTGCGAATCGATGTTCAGAAACGTCGACGACAACCCGCTGGCGATCACGACAAGCAAAAATCCGAGCGCGACCCAGTCGCCGGTGCTGCTTGTCGTCCGTACGCGCTTGACCGTCAAGCGGCGGCGAAAAAGGATCACCAAACCAACGAAGGCCGCCAAGCCGGCCGGAATGCCGCCTGCCAAGGCGAGGGCGTGGTACATCTCTTCTGTCACGCCAAGCGCCTCGTAAAACGGCTTGGGAATGAGAATGCCCATCACGTGGCCGACAAACACGAACAAAATGCCCCAGTGAAAGAGAAGGCTTCCAAGGCGCAACTGCCGTTTTTCGAGCAGTTCGCTTGATTTGGATGTCCAGCCAAACTGGTCGCGCTGGTAGCGCCAAATATGGCCGGCGACAAATAGGACAAGCGCCAAATACGGAACAATCACCCAGAGAAATTGGCTGGCCATGCCGTTGCACCTCCTTTCGGGAGCGGCGTCACGCCGAGTTGAATGAATGTGTGATTGAGCGCGTCAAACAGCTGTGCATACGGGCTGCCTGCCGCTGCCAGCCGGTCGCCGATTTCGCGGATATGGCCGGCATAATCGGCGAGCAAGGCGGTCGTATGCTCTTGATCTGCATAGGCCATCCATTCAAGCATGAGCGGCAAGTAGTCGGGCAGCTCGTGATCGGAGACGGCGAATCCGGCCGCCTCGTAGCGCGCTTTTAAGGCAACGAGTTCGATTCCGCGCTCCCGCTGCTCGCCGTTTGTCATATACGTCAAGTACAAATTCGTTTTTTTGCCGAAATCAAATGTTTCGACATATTGCTCCGTCCGCTCTCGAGTCGGGGTGACCGCGAGCTGTTCGGCCACTGCCAAAAGCGGCGCGCGGACGGTTTCATCGTCAAGCGAGCGGATGGCGTCTAGGCAGTCAGGAAGCGATTCGGCCCACTGTTCGTCCGGGTAAGACAACAAATACGATACACATAGAAAGACCGTTTGTTGTTGTTCGCTGTTCATCGTAAATCCTCCATTTCATTGTTGAAGGGGGCGGGGCTCGCCTTCTTTCTCCTTTTACAGCGTGCCGCAAGCGCCCGGGCCGCCGGCGAACGCCAGCCCGCAGCTGCCTTGTTCGGCGTAGAGGTCAGCGACTTCTTCGTGGTGCGATGCTGGAATGACGAAGCGGTCTTCGTATTTGGCAATCGCGAGCAAACGGTACATCTCTTCAATGTCTTCACGGCTTAAGCCGAGCGATTCAATGAGACGGGTGTCCGGCTGTTTGTTCGTTTGTTTCGCCCGCATGTATGAGCGCATGGCTGCCATTTTTTTCAATGTCGTGCGGATGTGCGCCGTATCGCCCGCCGTCAGCAAATTCGCCAAATATTCGATCGGAATGCGCATTTCATCAATGGCCGGGAAGATGTCATCGGCGCTCGCTTGGCTTCCTTTTCCTTCGATCGTATTCATGATCGGGCTCAGCGGCGGAATGTACCATACCATTGGCAGCGTCCGGTATTCCGGATGCAGCGGCAAAGCGATTTTCCAGTCGACGATCATTTTGTAAATCGGCGAGCGCTGTGCGGCGGCGATCCATTCGTCTGGGATGCCCGCTTCTTTCGCGGCGGCGGCGACGGCTGGATCGTTTGGATCAAGGAAAATATCAAGCTGGGCGTGGTACAGCTGTTTCTCATCTGTGACGCTCGCCGCTTCTTTCACTTTGTCAGCGTCATACAGCATCACACCGATGTAACGGATGCGGCCGACGCACGTTTCCGAACAAATCGTCGGCATGCCGGCTTCGATGCGCGGGAAGCAGAGCGTGCATTTTTCCGCTTTGTTCGTTTGCCAGTTGAAATACACTTTTTTGTACGGGCAGCTTGTGACGCAATACCGCCAAGCGCGGCAGGCGTTTTGGTCGACGAGGACGATGCCGTCCTCGTCGCGTTTGTACATGGCGCCTGACGGGCAGCTCGATACGCATGACGGATTGAGGCAATGCTCGCAAATGCGCGGCAAGTACATCATAAAGACATTCTCAAATTCCGTTTGGATCGCCTGCTCCATTTTGACAACGTTCGGATCGCGCAAACCGGTGATATGGGCGCCGGCCAGGTCGTCTTCCCAGTTCGGCCCCCACGATACTTCCATCCATTCGCCGGTGATGCTTGATTTCGGCCGCGCCACTGGCTGGTATTGTTTTAGCGGGCTGTTCGTCAACGTTTCGTAGTCGTAATTCCACGGTTCGTAGTAATCGTCGATCGTCGGCTGGTACGGGTTGTAGAACAAGTTGACGAGCCGCATCGCTTTTGAGCCGGACTTTAGCCGCAATTCGCCGTCTTTTAACTCCCAGCCGCCTTTATATTTCTCTTGGTCTTCCCACTGTTTCGGATAGCCGATCCCCGGCTTTGTTTCGACGTTGTTAAAGTACATATATTCCGCACCGGGACGGTTCGTCCACGTGTTTTTGCATGTGACGCTGCACGTATGGCAGCCGATGCATTTATCCAAGTTCATGACCATGCCGACTTGCGCTTTAATCTTCAAGCCAATCAACCTCCTCTAATTTGCGGATGACAACGAACAAGTCGCGTTGGTTGCCCGTCGGTCCGTAATAGTTGAATCCGTAGCTTAATTGCGCGTATCCGCCGATCATATGCGTCGGTTTCACATGGATGCGCGTCGGGCTGTTGTGCGTGCCGCCGCGGTTGTTCGTCAGCTTCGTGCCCGGCACGTTAATATGGCGGTCTTGCGCGTGGTGCATAAACGCCATGCCGCGCGGCAGCCGGTGCGAGACGACGGCGCGGGCGACGACGACGCCGTTTTCGTTGAAACATTCGATCCAGTCGTTGTCGTTGATGCCGGCTTCGGCCGCATCATCTTTGTTCATCCACACGGTCGGCCCGCCGCGGAACAGCGTCAACATCGGCAAGGAGTCGAAATACATGCTGTGAATCGACCATTTGTTATGCGGCGTCAAATAGTTCAAGATGACTTCCTTTCCGTTTTCTTTCGGGCGTTTGTTTGAAAACGGACGGTGCGGCAAGACCGGTTTGAACGTCGCCATCGTTTCGCCAAACTCGCGCATCAGTTCATGATCGATGTAAAACGACTGCCGGCCGGTCAACGTCCGCCACGGGATGAGCCGTTCGACGTTCGTCGTAAACGGCGAGTAGCGCCGCCCGCCTTTTTCCGAGCCGCTGAACGCCGGCGAGGTGATGACCGTTTTCGGCTGGGCGGTGATTTGTTCAAACGTAAAGCATTCTTCCTCGCGTTCTTTCGCTAAATCGGCCAATTTCAAATCCGTCTTTTTCTCAAGCGCCTCCCACGCTTTCACCGCCATTTTGCCGTTTGTAGTTGATGACAGCGTCAAAATCGCTTCAGCCGCTTTTTTCGCTTCGCTGATATCCGGGCAGCCGTCGGCGATGGAAGCGCGCCGGACAGTGCCGAGCCGGCGTTTCAACTGTTCATACTCATCTTTCGCTGACCAGGCAATCCCTTTTGTGCCGATCGGCTGGCGGGCGACGTTCGGACCTAGGGCGGTCATTTGATCGTAAATGAGCGTATAGTCGCGCTCGATGACATGAATGTTCGGCATCGTTTTGCCCGGAATCGGTTCAGTTTCGCCTTTGCTCCAGTCTTTCACTTCACCGAACGGCTGCGCCAGCTCTTGCGCCGTATCGTGCAACAGCGGAGTGGCGACGACTTCTTTCATTGGCTTTAAGCCGGCTTGTTTGGCGACATCAGATACGGCTTTCGCGAGTGATTTGAAAATATCCCAGTCCGAGCGCGCTTCCCAGAGCGGAGGCACGGCTGGATTGAACGGATGGATGAACGGATGCATATCCGTGCTGCTTAAGTCATGTTTTTCATACCATGTCGCTGCCGGCAGGACGACATCGGAGTAGAGCGCTGTGCCGGCCATGCGGAAGTCCAAGTTGACAAGTAGATCGAGCTTGCCTTCCGGCGCTTCATCGCGCCAGCGGATTTCTTCCGGGCGCAGGCTGTCTCGGTCATCGTTTAACAAGCCGTTCGTCGTGCCAAGCAAATGTTTTAAGAAGTATTCGTGCCCTTTGCCGGAGCTTGAGATTAAGTTGGCGCGCCAGACGATCAAGTTGCGCGGAAAATTCGCCTCGTTGTCCGGATCTTCGATCGCAAACTGCAATTCTTTCTTTTTCAGCTGTTTCGCGACGTAGGCGCCGATCTCTTCCGGCGTGCGGGCTCCATGGCTTACTGCTTCGTTATACAGCTCGATGCCGTTTTTGTTAAACGTCGGGTACGACGGCAGCCAGCCAAGCCGCGCGGCCAAGACGTTGTAATCGCCAGGGTGTGAATAGCGCGCTTTTTTGGCCAGCGGTGAGATGAGCTCATCGACCGGCCGCTCTTCATAGCGCCATTGGTCGGTCGCAAAGTAAAAGAATGACGTGCCGTTTTGCAATTTCGCTGGTCCGACCCAGTCGCGAGCGGTGGCGATTGTCTGCCATCCTTCCACCGGCCGCAGCTTTTCCTGCCCGACGTAATGGGCCCAACCGCCGCCATTCACCCCTTGGGCGCCGACGAACAAGACAAGATTCAAGACGGCGCGGTAAATCGTATCGGAGTTGAACCAATGGTTGATCCCGGCGCCGACGATGATCATCGACCGGCCGTTTGTGTCGATCGCGTTGTCGGCAAACTCACGGGCGATTTTCACGACGAGTTCGCGGTCGACGCCGGTGATCGCTTCTTGCCATGCTGGCGTGAATGGCACCTCGTCATCGTACGAGTGGGCGACTGTGCCGCCGATGCCGCGGTCAATGCCGTAGTTGGCCAAAATCAAATCATAGACGGTCGTGACGTAAACGTCTCCTGTTACGGTTTGCACTTTTTTCACTGGAACCGCGCGTTCGATCGTTTTTCCGCCCTCAGCGGTGAAATATGGAAGCTGGATCGAGATGACTTCATCTTCGCTCCCTAAAAATGACAGGCGTGGCTCAAGCGGCTGTTCTGTTTCCTCATCAACAAGACGCAAGTTCCATTTTCCTTTGTCTTCCCAGCGAGCGCCGATCGTTCCATTCGGCACGACAAACGAGTCGGTGTTTTCATCATAGATGACCGGCTTCCATTCGGCATTGTTCGTTTGTTTGCCAAGGTCTTTCGCCAACAAGAAGCGGCCGGCCGTCCATGTGCCGCCGTTTTGTTTTAAGGTGACGACAAACGGAAAATCGGTGTACGTTTTGGCATATCGTTCAAAATATGGAACGGTCCGTTTGACGTAATATTCGTTTAAAATAACATGTCCCATCGCCATCGCCAAGGCGCCGTCCGTCCCTTGCTTCACCGACAGCCAGTCGTCGGCGAATTTTGTCGACTCGGCGTAATCTGGGCTGACGGAGACGACTTTCGTGCCGCGGTAGCGCACTTCGGCTAAAAAGTGAGCGTCCGGAGTCCGGGTGAGCGGGACGTTCGAGCCCCAGGTGATGATGTAGCCGGCGTTGTACCAGTCGCTTGACTCCGGCACGTCCGTTTGGTCGCCCCAAATTTGCGGCGACGCCGGCGGCAAGTCGGCGTACCAATCATAGAAGCTTAATATCGGGCCGCCCATCAGCTGCATAAACCGCGCCCCAGCGGCATGGCTGACCATCGACATGGCTGGAATCGGGGAGAAGCCGACGTTGCGGTCCGGTCCGTATTTGACGACCGTATACAATAAAGAAGCGGCGACAAGCGTCAATGCTTCATCCCAGCTGACGCGCACGAATCCGCCCTTCCCGCGCGCCTGTTTGTAGCGCTTCGCTTTTTCGCGGTCTTCAACGATGCTTTTCCACGCCTCAAGCGGGTTGTTTGGATGATGGGAGAGCGCCTCGCGCCACATGTCAAGCAAGATGCCGCGGACATACGGGTATTTGACGCGCAGCGGGCTGTACATATACCATGAGAAGCTCGCGCCGCGCGGGCAGCCGCGCGGTTCAAAGTCCGGCATATCCGGCCCGGTCGACGGATAGTCGAGCTGCTGTCCTTCCCAGGTGACGATGCCGTTTTTGACGTAAATGTTCCAGCTGCACGACCCCGTGCAGTTGACGCCATGGGTCGAGCGGACGACTTTGTCGTGCTGCCAGCGGCGGCGGTACGCATCTTCCCAGGCGCGGTCGCCGTAGGTTGTTTCGCTATGGCCGTCGGCTTGGCGCTCGATCGGCCGAATATATTTGAAACGGTTGGCAAGCGGAGATCGTTTTCGTTTCATTTGCTTCACTCCTTATTAGCGTTGTGTACTTTTAACTATAGCCATGATGTCAATAACGCGATGTTAACTTTGTCACACTTGGCATCATTGTCACAAATCCGTCAAAGAAACGAACAAATATTCTTTTCTGTGGTATAATGGGGAAAACGATAAAAGTTTGAGGGGATGTTTGTTGCGATATTCGAGTCATGTTATTGTTTCCTTATGCTTGGGGGCGGCGGCGACGGCGTATACGGCGCTGCCGTTTACCGCCGCCTATACGGCGGGGCTTGTCATCGGCAGCCTTCTTCCTGACATTGACGAGCCGTCGTCATACGTCGGCCGCCGTTCGTTCGGCGTCGCGGGGAAAGTAAAAGAAGCGTTCGGCCATCGCGGCATGACGCATTCGCTCATCGTCTGGGGGGTGCTTGCCGCCCTCGTCTGGCGCGACTCGGCGTCGCCGTTTACCGCTGGGCTCGTGCTCGGCTACTTGTTTCATATTGTGGAAGACTTTTTTTCTGTTCAAGGGGTGCCGCTGTTTTGGCCGTTTTCGTCCAAGCGGTGGAAAGTGCCGCTCTATCGGACGGGAAAAGGGATGGAGAAAGCATTGGTTGGCATCGCTTGGATCGCATTCGTCTATTTTGGCGTCAACGGCTTGTTTCACGAATGGTGGCGGTCATGGTTGTCGATGTGGTAACGTCGTTCGATCAAAAAAGGAAAAAAGAGGTGCGGCGGCGAATATAGTGAGAGGAACGGATTTGACTTCCCTCCGAAAGAAGTCTCCTACTTCTAAACGTGAAGGTGCGCCAGCACCAGTGAAAGTGGGAGATGAATTTCGGTTGGCGTTAGCCAACGAACATGATAGCGTAAAGGGTTCTTGTGTGTGGCTTACCGTTCAGCGAACACACACAAGTCGCTTGAAGCCCCCACCTCTAAGCGAAGCGTAGGTGGTGGGTAGTTCACCTAGATAAGGGGGAGAGGAAGATGAGCGAACAATATCCGGTGCTCTCGGGCGCCGAGCCGTTTTACGCCGAAAACGGGCCGGTCGGGGTGCTGCTCGTGCACGGATTCACCGGCACGCCCCACAGCATGCGCCCGCTCGCTGAAGCGTATGCGAAAGCCGGCTATACCGTTTGCCTGCCGCGCTTAAAAGGGCACGGAACGCATTACGAAGACATGGAACGGACGACGTTCCACGATTGGGTCGCCTCGGTCGAAGAAGGATATGGATGGCTGAAACAACGATGCCAAACCATTTTTGTCACCGGGCTGTCGATGGGCGGGACGCTCACGCTTTATTTGGCGGAACATCACCCAGACATCTGCGGCATCGTGCCGATTAACGCCGCTGTCGACATCCCAGCCATCGCCGCCGGGATGACGGGCGGGGGCGAGCTGCCGAGGTATCTGGATTCGATCGGTTCGGACTTGAAAAATCCGGATGTGAAAGAGCTGGCATACGAGAAAACGCCGACCGCTTCGCTTCTTCAGCTGGCTAGGCTGATGGCACAGACAAAAGCGAAACTCGATCGCATCGTCTGTCCGGCGTTGATTTTTGTCTCCGACGAAGATCACGTCGTGCCGCCGGGAAACGCCGACATCATCTTTCAAGGCATTTCATCGACGGAGAAAGAGATCGTCCGCCTCCGAAACAGCTACCATGTGGCGACGCTCGATTACGATCAACCGATGATTATTGAACGGTCTCTCGAATTTTTCGCCAAGCACGCCGGATAAAACGAATCGGTATATGGCTGATCCTGTTCAAAGGAGAGGCCATTTTTTGTTTGTCGGTGTTTTTGTGAAAAAATATGTGGCTGTTTTGCCGGGCTTGTTCTACACTTATAAATAGCTGGAAAAAGAATAAGGGAGTTTTCTTTGTATGAATCATATCAAACCGATCGCATTGCTCGTTGAAGAAAAACGAATCGTGGATGCCCTTGCCCAGGTGCGGCCGCATTTAGAAAACATGGGATTGTTTCAATGGCGGCCGCTCATGGCGTCATGGGACAGCATCGAGCCGTTTCGGGCGCTCATCCGGCTGTTTGATTATGCGCTCATGTACCGGCATAGCGGGCTTGTCGCGCGGTACGCCCACCGGAAGTTCAACACGTTGCAGACGCTCGCTTGGGTGTGTGATGAGTGGCTCGAGAACCGCCGGCCGCTCGATGTGGAAGAGGCGCTCACCCCGCGTCTTACAGAAGCGCTCGAAGGCCGGGTGGAGGAGCCGAGGGAAGCGATCGCCCGGGCGGCGTTTGCGTTGGTGCGCGCTTTATTGGATATGCAGCGGATCGATGAGGCGCACGAATGGATGGATGTGGTTGCTCGCTATGAGACGGTGCCGATGCATGACAAGTGGGGCTATTTTTATATCGAGACCGGCGACCGGAAGCGCGCCGAACAGGTGATTCGCGCCGGTCTCGATGACCCGGAGCGCGGCGACATGTGCTATTTGCTGCTTTCGGATTTGTACGCTCTTGACGGCCGCCACCACGAGGCGCTTGCCGTTTTGGAGGAAGGAGGGCGGCGCTTTCCGCAAGTGCTGGCGTTTTACGCTGAGCGCGTGCGCCGCTTGCGCGATGTGCGCGCCTACCGTGAGGCGCTCGCGGCGATGGATGAACTTGACCGCCTGAATCCGCTTCATATGCATCGCCGTTATTTCGCCCATTTGCGCGCCGAACTGTATTACCAGCTTGACGAATGGGAGAAGCTTGAATCGCTTGTGAAAGCGGAGCCGCAGCTTGAAAAAACGCCGTACGCCCGAGCGCTTGGGCGGCAAAGGGAACGGTCGGTGGTGCTGCCGCTTGTGCCGGTCGTGCAAAAGCATAACTATTGCGTGCCGGCGAGTCTGGAAATGATGCTTCGATTGCTTGGCTCCCCCCGTACGCAGGATGAAGTGGCTCAACATATTTTTGATGTGCGCGGATCGAAATTGTCGACGACGGTTCATTATTTGGAAGAGCTTGGCTTTGTTTGCCGCTTTTTCGTCGGCTCGCCGCTTCGTTGGAAGCGGCTGATTGATGAGGGCGTTCCGGTGCTGTTAAGCGTCGATTATGAACAGTCATCGCACGTGCAAGTGCTGTTTGGCTATGACGAGCGGCTTGGGGCGTTGTACGTGCAAGACCCGAATCTATTTGATCCGTTTGTTGTTTCCGAGGACGAGCTTGCCAAATGGTATGCAGGGACGCATTATTTGTCGATTGTGGCGCTTCCCCGGGAAAAAGCGGCGCTCGCCGCCGAGCTCCCCGAAGAGGAAGACCGCTATTTCCGCGAATTGCATGCGTTGGCCGAAAAGATGGATGAGGACGAACAGGCGCATTTCGCCGCCTTTGTCGCCTTTTTGCGCAAGCATGAGCACATCCCGTACACATGGCTGTATGTCATGAAGCATTTTAGCAGCGATGAGGCGAAGCCGCTTGTGTTTGATTACACCAGGCGCGTCTTGAGCGAGTATCCCGAACATAACGACTTGCTGCTGATGGCGGCGAAAGCGTATGTCTACACGCAAGAAATGGAGAAGGCTGAAGACGTGCTCAAACGGGTGAAAGGAAAGGCGCAAAGCCCGCTCTACCATTATTTGCGCGGCCGAATCGCCTTTTTTGCCAGCCGCTATGAAGAGGCGGCCCGCTATTTTCGCACCTCGCTCCAGTTGGACCCAGACCAGCCGGAAGTGTGGAGCTATTTCGGGCTCACCTCGGCGTACGCCGGTCATATCGAAAAAGGGCTCATCTCTTCGCGCGTGGCAGTCAGCCTGTATCCGGGCGATTTGTTTATCGAAACGAACCATGGTGTGCTGTTGTTCCACGCGAAGCGGTTTGCCGAAGCGCGCGCCTGGTTTGATCGTCTTGTGCGCCGCGAGCGGCGGGATGCCCAGCTTTGGTATGAGCGGGCCCGCTGTGATCGGGAGCTCGGCCGCCGGCGCAAGGCGGAACGCGGCTTTGGCGTCGCCAAAGCGCTCGACCCGCAGGAACCGCATCCGTATTTGATGTTGGCTGACTTGTATGATGATGCCGGTGATCGGGAAAAAGCGAAAGCGGTGCTGGAAGAGGGGCTGGCCGCTGCTAGACGCTTGGCGCCGCTTTACGTCCGTCTTGGCGATCTCTATATGGAGGAAGGGGAGGCGGAACAAGCGGTTTCGTGCTACAAAGAGGCGGTCCGTCATGACCGCGATGACGTGTTCGCCCATCTCGGCTTGGCGTCTGCCCTTGCGGAGCGCGGGGATGTGGAAGCGGCGCGCCGGTATGTGATCGAGCAGCGCGCCCGTTTTGCCAACAACAGCGAATATTGGCTGAACGCGGGAAGATGGCTTGTCGCCCATGGGTTCGCCGACGAGGAGGAAGGACGCGAGACGGCGCTGTCGTGGTTGGAAGAAGGGTTGCGTCTGGCTGAGTTTGAGGCGGAAGAAGCGTATGAGTTTTACCTTGATCAGCTGGCAACGCCGTCTTTAGAGGAACGCGGCCGGGCGTTTTTAGAGCAGCTTGTCTCGGCTCGCCCGACACTCGCTTCGGCCCATTCCGCTCTCGGCGCCCTTTATGAACGGCAAGGCCGGCCGTCGAAGGCCATGGCGTTTTACCGAGAAGCTGCCGCCATGGGCCATGCGCTTTCCCTCTTCCGGCTCGCGGAGCTGTGCGCCTCGCTTGGACGCCACGAAGAGGCGAAACAACAGTATGAGGCTTGTCTCAAAGCCGATCCATCGTTTGTCCTTTGCCATTTTCGCTTAGCTTCACTCTATGAGGCGGAAGAAAACGAAGAGCGGCAGCACGCGCATTTGCTTCAGGCGGTGCGCTTGGCCCCGAAGCGCATCGATATGGAGCAGCTTGCCGCGATCGCGGAGCCTTCCGCGCTTCTCCGCGCGCTGGCTGACGCCCGTCCGCATGCAGGGGAGGCGTGGTATTACGACAGCCTTGGATATGTTTATGGAGCGCTTGAGCGCCGCGATCAAGAAAAGGCGGCCGTCGAGAAGGCGCTTGCTCTTGACCCGGACCATCCTGAAGTGCTCCGCCATTGGGCGATGGTGCTGATCGCGGAAGGAAGCCAAAAAGAGGCGGCGAAACTGCTCGAACAGTTGATGGTGCGCCATCCGGACGATGAATCGTTGTACCCGTTGTATGTGGCTCTCTTTCCGAAAACGATGCGCGGCTTAGGGAAGCTGCGCCATCGACTCGAGCGGCTGAAGGCAAGCCGCGAGGCGAAAAGCGTGATGTATCGGAACACCGCCTCGGCTCTTTTCCCGTATTTTGGCGAGGAGCAGGGGGAGCATGACGAACCGGTGCGATGGTGGACAAAAGCGAAAGAATGGGTCGGCACCGTTGTCTTGTTTTCGATTGTGACCGATTTCTACGACGAAGCGATTCGCCTCAACCGTAGCGATGCGGAAGCCTACAGGCGGCTCGCCCGCTTATATGCCGCGCTCGAATTGGACAGCGATGCCGTGAAAACGTGGCGCAAAGCGCTCGCCCGCGTTTGGGATCCGTCTTTGGCGCAAGAATTTGTGGAATATTTATTGGCCGCCGATGAGGAAAGAAAACGCGAGGAAGCGAAGCGCTGGCTGGAGCGGCTGCTGGCTGATGACCCGGATGATGTCGACCTGCGCGTGTTGCAGGCGGTCGTTTGGCTTCAAGAAGGACAGCGCGAGAAAGCCGAGCGGCAGCTCGAGGAGATTGTGGCGGAAGAACCGCTCGCCCATGAGGCGCTCATGTTGCTTGGCGAGCATTATATGGAAACGGGCCGCTATCAAGAAGCGGCGGCGCTTTGGGAGCGCTATGCTGATTGGTATCCTGAGGATGAAGAGTTCCATATGCAGCTTGCGGCTGTTTATGAAGAAGCGGGGCGCATCGATCAGGCGCTCGCGGCCATCGAGCGGTGCGTCCATATGGCCAACGATGCCCGGCTTCGCTACGAACGAGCCCGCTATCTCGCGCTGCTTGGACGCTTCGATGAGGCGAAAGAAGAGCTTCGGGCGGCGCTGGCGGCTGATGAAAGCGGGGAGCTGGCCGTCTTGGCAGCCGACGAGCCGGCATTTCACCGCTTGGAGCGGATGTGATCAATTGTTGCTTTTCTTTCGGTTGAAAGTTTGCTATTGTATGGAAAGAGAACAATCGACAGGCGAAAGGGAGGTGGACGCATGGAAGCGCCTATTGATTTGCTTGTGTATATGTCGCTTGTCGGCGCGCTATGGATCATCATGAAAGGACATACGAGCGCGCGCCGGATGGCAGGTTCGCTGTTTTATGAACCGGCGTTGGCCGCGGTTCGCGAGCATGAAGCAGAGGGAGGCGCCGAACGGGCGGCGCTTCCATGGCGCCCGCTGTTTTTGCCGCAACGGCGGAAAATTCCCGTTCGGGAACGGACAAGCCGAACGGATGAGGATGGAAGGCCCTTTCCTTTATGTTGAAACGGCATGATTTTGCAACATGATATTGAAGGAGGGCTTTTCATGAAAAAATGGGTATTGGTGCTGCTTGGCGCCGTTTTGCTTCTTGCCGGCTGCAACCGCAACGAACCGATCGACGAACATAGCCAAGGCATTTGGAACCATTATTTTGTCTATCCAATGTCGAAGCTTCTTTTGACGCTTGGGCACTGGTTTGGCGACAATTACGGCATCGCCATTATCGTGCTGACGCTCATCGTCCGCTTTTGCTTGCTGCCGCTCATTTTGAAGCAGTTCCGCGCATCGATCGCCATGCAAAAACTGCGCCCGGAGCTTATGAAGCTGCAAGAAAAATATAAAAGCAAAGACCCGGAAACGCAGCGCAAGCTCCAGCAAGAAATGATGCAGCTGTATCAAAAGCACGGCGTCAACCCGGCGAGCGGCTGCCTGCCGGTGCTCATTCAAATGCCGATTTTTATGGCGCTGTATTACGCGATTTCGCGGACGCAAGAAATTAAAACGCATTCGTTCTTATGGGTCGAGCTCGGCCATCGCGATCCGTATTTCATTTTGCCCGTTTTAGCGGCGTTGACGACGTTCATCTCGCTCCGCCTGTCGCCGTCGATGGCTGAAGAACAAATGCCGCAAATGGCGATGATGTCGTACATCATGCCGGTTATGATTTTTATCGGCGCCAGCTCCGTTCCATCGGCGCTGTCGCTCTATTGGGTCGTCGGCGGCTGCTTCTCGATCATCCAGTCGCTCATTTTGCGTGCTCAAATGAAAGCGGCCAAAGCGGCGGAAAACAGCTAAAACGACTTCGACAATCCCCTGTCTGCTTCAAAGCAGGCAGGGGATTTGTTGTCTTGTCTGCTGTCCATATTGCTATGGTATAATGGTAGAAAAGCCCAACAAGATGTAGGCGGGATGAAAAAACAGCAACCCGACCATGCAGGAAGAGGAAAAGGAGTGAACGGGAATGAACAAAGCGCTTATTAACATCGACTACACCGTCGATTTCATCGCTGATCATGGCGCGCTTACATGCGGGAAACCGGGGCAGGCGATTGAAAAAGAGCTCGTGCGGGTGACGAAACAGTTTATTGACAACGGTGATTTTGTCGTCTTTGCCATTGACAAGCATGTGGCGGGAGACGACTATCATCCGGAAACGAAGTTGTTTCCGCCGCATAACATTGAAGGGACGGAGGGGCGAAAGCTGTACGGGGAGCTCGAGGCGGTGTATCAGGGGAACAAGCATAAAAACAATGTGTATTGGATGGACAAAACGCGCTACAGCGCGTTCGCCGGAACGGATTTGGAGCTGAAATTGCGCGAAAGAGGCATCACGGAAGTGCATTTGGTCGGCTGCTGCACCGATATTTGCGTTCTTCATACGGCGGTCGATGCGTACAACAAAGGATTTCGCATCGTCGTCCACCGGCGGGCGGTGGCGAGCTTCGACGCGGCGGGACACGAATGGGCGCTCCGCCATTTTCGCCATACGCTAGGCGCGGAAATAGTGGAATAATGGAGAAAACGTGATAGAATAGACGATGAACATTGTTTTATTCGGCGGCGCCGTCATTCGTGTGTTGGAGGTAGCAATTCATGAAGACATATGCTGATGACAGTTTGATGCTTCATACGGACTTATATCAAATCAATATGGTCGAGACGTATTGGGAAGATCGTATGCATGAGCGCCGCGCTGTGTTTGAAGTGTTTTTCCGCAAGCTGCCGTTTGGCAACGGCTATGCGGTGTTCGCTGGGTTGGAGCGCGTCATTCAGTTTTTGCAGCAGTTCCGATTTTCTGACAGCGACATCGACTATTTGCGCCAAGAGCTTGGCTACCGTGATGACTTTTTAGACTATTTGCGGACGCTTCGCTTCACCGGCACGGTCCGTTCGATGCGCGAAGGGGAAGTGGTGTTTGCCAACGAGCCGATTATGCGCATCGAGGCGCCGCTTGCGGAGGCGCAGCTCATTGAAACCGCCATTTTAAACATCATCAATTTTCAGACGCTCATCGCCACGAAAGCGTCGCGCATTAAGCATATTCTCGGGGATGAGCCGGCCTTGGAGTTCGGCAGCCGGCGGGCGCAGGAGATGGATGCGGCGCTTTGGGGCGCGCGCGCAGCGTATATCGGCGGGATTGAGGCGACATCAAACGTGCGTGCCGGGAAGCTGTTTGGCATTCCGGTCGCCGGAACGCACGCCCATTCGATGATTCAAGCGTATCAGGATGAATACACCGCCTTTTTGAAGTATGCACGCCGTCATAAAGACTGTGTCTTTCTTGTCGATACGTACGATACGTTGAAGTCCGGGGTGCCAAACGCCATTCGCGTCGCGAAGGAGCTGGGCGACCAAATCAACTTTATCGGCATCCGCATCGACAGCGGCGATTTGGCCTATTTGTCGAAAGAAGCGCGGAAAATGCTCGATGAAGCCGGATTTCCGAACGCGAAAATTTTCGCCTCAAACGATTTGGACGAAGATACGATTTTAAACTTGAAGTCGCAAGGGGCGAAAATCGATGTGTGGGGGATCGGCACCAAACTCATTACGGCGTACGATCAGCCAGCGCTCGGCGCCGTGTACAAAATGGTGGCGATTGAAAACGAACGCGGTGAGATGGTCGATACAATCAAAATCAGCGGCAATCCAGAGAAAGTGACGACGCCGGGGCTGAAGCGGGTGTACCGCATCGTCAACAAAATCAACCATAAAGCGGAAGGCGACTACATCGCCTTAGAGAGCGAAAACCCGCAGCAAGAAGAGCGGCTGAAAATGTTCCATCCGGTGTACACGTTCATCAGCAAATTCGTCACCAATTTCGAAGCGCGTGACTTGCATGTGACGATCTTCGACAACGGCCGGCTCGTGTATACGTCGCCGCCGCTTCCGGACATTCAAGCGTACGCAAAAGAAAGCTTGCGCTTGTTTTGGGAGGAGTACAAACGGACGCTCAATCCCGAGCAATATCCCGTCGATTTGAGCCAAGCGTGTTGGGACAATAAGATGGAAAACATCCGCAAGGTGAAAGAAAAAATTGCCGGCGCATCTTTAAGTGAATAACCGTCTTGGCTGCGGGGCAAGCGAACGGTTCCGCTTTGCGCGCTGGCGTCCGATTGAAGCTCGGCGCGTTGCAGCGCAAAGCGATATTCTTCTTTCCGCCGCAACAACAAAGGTGTCCCGAACGGCGCGGGACACCTCTTTCATGTAGACCGCTGACGGTTTTGGCTCGACAGCTGTCGATCGAGTTCGTCAACGAGTTCGGCGAAATGACCTAAGACTCGCTCGATCGGTTCGGGGCTTGTCATATCCACTCCGGCTCGCTTGAGCAGACGGATCGGGTCATCGGATGCGCCGGAGCGCAAAAATTGTTTGTACCGCTTCACCGCCTTGCCGCTTGCATCGGTTTGGATGCCGCTCACAATGGTGTACGATGCGGCGAGCGAAGTGGCATATTTGTATACATAAAAGGCGTCATAAAAATGCGGAATGCGCAGCCAGCCGCGCGCGGCGCCGGGATCGGCGGCGTACGCCGGGCCGTAATACGTTTTGAGCAAGCCAAGCCAAAGCTGGTTCAGTTCGTCCGCTGTCAGGCTGCCGCCTTGGCGCACTTTGTCATGAATGATCCGCTCAAATTCGGAATACATCACTTGCGTGTACAACGTGCCGCGGATTTGCTCGATTTGTTCGACGAGCAGGCGGAGTTTTTCTTCTTTTGTTTTCGCCTGTTTGTATAAATAATCGAGCATGAGCCATTCGTTCGCGGTCGAGGCGACTTCGGCGGTGAAAATCGAATGGCCGGCATAATGGTACGGCTGCGCACGGTTCGTGTAGACGGAATGCATGGCGTGCCCAAGCTCGTGGGCCATTGTCAATACGCCATCAAGCGAACCGTTGTAATTGAGCAAGATGAACGGATGGGTGTCATACGCTCCCGTGTTGTAGCCGCCGGTATATTTTTTCGGGCGCGGGAAGACATCAAGCCATCGTTCTTGAAACGCTCGGTGCACCTGTTTGATATAGTCGGCGCCGAGCGGCTTGAGCCCTTCGACAATGAACGTTTTCGCTGTTTCAACTGGGATCGATTTCGCCGTTTCGCCGACAAGCGGCACGTACAAGTCATAGCTATGGACGCGGTCAAGCCCGAGCGCGCGCCGCCGCAGTTCGATATAGCGGTGCAGCGCCGGCAAATGGCGGCGGGTGGCGGCGATCAAGTGATCGAACACTTCCTTCGGGACATCGTCGGCGGCCAGCGCGGCGGCAAGGCCGGATGGATAGCGGCGCACGTTCGCATACAATTCATCCGCTTTGACCGAGGCGTACAGCGTCGCCGCGGCGGTCTGCTCGAGCGCCTCATAGCTTTTCGCTTTCGCTTCAAACGCCGCCTTTCGATAGCGGCGGTCCGGGTGCTCGAGCATGGCGGCGTATTGGTCGTCGGTCAATGTCACTGTTTTTCCATTCGGCATCGTGACAGACGGCGGCTCGTAATCGCCGCGGGCGGCGTGGTCATAAATGTTCTCCGCCTCGCCGAGCGCCGGCGATAGTTTCGCGAGCAGCTGTTCTTCGCGTTTCGTGAGCGTATGCGGCTTTTGCTCGCGCAACTCATGGAAGTAATAGCGGTACGCTTTCAGTTCTTTGCTCGTTTGGAGCTTCTTGAGCGTCCGCTCGGGTAGGGCGAGCAGTTCCGGCTCGATGAACGCTGTTTTCGCCGCATATTGGGCGGCGAGCGCTTCCACTTTTGCCCCAAGCCGGGCCGCTGCCTCGTCTTCAATGTTCAGATCGCGTTTTAAATGGGTGTAAAGCGACAGTTTTTCGAGCTTGCGGGCCGTTTGTTCGTTGAGGGCGAACAGTTTGGCGATCGTCTTTGCATCATCGAGTTTTCCTTCAAACGCCGCCAGTTTCGGCAAGGCGTTTTGCACCGCCTTGTAGTCGTGCATCCACTCGGCTTCGGATGGATAAATGTCGGCTAGGTTCCATTCGTATGCGGTTTCGGCGGCTGATGCCGGCCATGGGGAGGCCAAAAGAAGCACAGCGGCGAGCCCAAGAAGCCAGCGTTTCATATCATCACGTCCTTTCCGTTTTTTCCTCTTGTTGGTAGTATGCGCAAGCGGAACGATTTTAGCCAAAAATAAAGAAAGGGAGACAATCAATGGAACGAATTCAGTTGGCGGACGATTTGACGTTTTCCCGCCTCATTCACGGCTGTTGGCGGCTTGCGGACTGGGGCTATTCGCGCGAGCAGCTGCTCGGGCTCATTGAATTTTGTCTTGAGCGCGGCATTACGACGTTTGACCATGCTGATATTTACGGCGACTACACGTGTGAATCGCGCTTTGGCGAAGCGCTGGCGTTAAAGCCAAGCTTGCGCGGTCAGATCGAGATCGTGACGAAATGCGGCATCAAGTTGCCGTCAAAATACGGGATGAAATTATATGATACAAGCAAAACCCATATCATCGCCTCGGTCGAGCAGTCGCTCGCCAATTTCCGCACGGATTATATCGATGTCTTGCTCATTCATCGTCCGGATCCGTTCATGAATCCAGAAGAGGTGGCCGAGGCATTTTTGAAGCTGAAACAGGACGGAAAAGTGCGCTATTTCGGCGTTTCGAACTTTAAGCGTTCGCAGTGGGAAATGCTTCAGTCGTATTTGCCGTTTCCGCTCGTGACCAACCAAATCGAAGTATCGGCGTATCGGTTGGAAAATCTTGAAGACGGCACCGTTGACCTTTGCCTTGAGAAGCGCATTCCGCCAATGGTATGGTCGCCGCTCGCCGGTGGAGCGATTTTTTCCGCTGACGATGACCGGGCGATGCGGCTGCGCGGGACGCTTGAACAAGTGCGGGGTGAGGTGGGCGCTGAGACGATCGACGAAGTGTTGTACGCGTGGCTTCTCGTTCATCCAGCGCGGATGATGCCGATTGTCGGCTCGGGAAAACGAGAACGCATCGAGCGGGCGGTGCGGGCGTTGTCGCTTCCGCTTTCCCGCGAGCAATGGTTCGCTATCTTACAAAGCTCCATGGGGCATGATGTGCCGTAAGGGGAGAGGACGATGAAGGTCATTATCGCGGAAAAGCCGGACCAAGGGGCGACGCTCGCCTCGATTTTTCGGACGAAAAAACGGCAAGGCTATATCGAAATTTTGCCGAATGACTTGTTTCCCGACGGGGCGTATATGACATGGGCGATCGGGCATTTGTTCCAGCTCGCCCCGCCGGAGCGGTATCGTCCGGAGTGGAAGCGATGGACGCTCAACACGTTGCCGATCATCCCGGAACGGTTCGAGTATGAGATCGAAAAAGCGAAGGCGAAACAGTTTCAAGTGGTCAAGGAACTGTTGCGAAAGCCGGAAGTGACGGAAATCATCCATGCCGGCGACGCGGGGCGCGAAGGGGAGCTCATTGTGCGCAACCTCATCCGCCTAAGCGGCGTCAACAAGCCGATGAAGCGGCTTTGGCTGTCGTCCTTGACCCCGAAGGCGATCGAGGAAGGGTTCCGCCGCCTGCTCGATGAGCAGACGACGCGCCCGCTCTATGAGGAAGCGTACGCTCGCGCCTGCGCGGATTGGCTCGTCGGCATGAACGCCTCGCGCGTGTACAGCCTGTTGCTGAAAGAGCGCGGGATGAATGATGTGTTTTCCGTCGGGCGCGTGCAGACGCCGACATTGGCGCTGATCGTCCGGCGTGAGCGGGAAATTGAGCAGTTCCGCCCTGAACCGTTTTGGGAAGTCGTCGCCTCGTTTGTCATTGGCGACAAGCGTTATGAAGGAAAATGGACGGATAAAAACGGCCAAACGCGTCTTGGGGACGAGGAGATGGCGAAAAAGATCGCTGCCTTTTGCCAAGGAAAACGGGCGGAAGTCGCCGACGTCCACACGGAGCGGAAAACGTATCAGCCGCCCCTGTTGTTCAACTTATCGACGCTGCAGGCGACAGCGAACAAGCTGTACCGCTTCTCGCCGAAAAAGACGCTTGATGTGCTGCAATCGCTCTACCAAAAAGGGATCGTTTCGTACCCGCGCTCCGATTCGATGCACGTAACAAAGGGAGAGGCGGAAACGTTCCCGGCGATTTTGCAAAAGCTGTCGTCGTTTCCGGCGTACGTTTCGTATTTTCCGTTGCCGCAGCCGTCGATTTTACATAATAAACGTTATGTTAACGAGAAAAAGGTGACGGACCATTACGCCATTATCCCGACCGAGCAAGTGGTGGATCCCGAGAAGCTGTCAGCCGACGAACGGAAGGTGTACGATTTGGTCGTCCGCCGCCTAATTGCCGCCCACCATCAGGCGGCGGTCATCGATTACACGACCGTCACGACGCTCGTTGACGGCCGGGCTCGCTTCGTTTCGAAAGGAAGGCAGGTCGTCGAGGAGGGGTGGCGTGCGGTCATCCGTCCGCATGAGGAGGAGAAAGATGCTGCGCTGCCTCCCCTTGAGCGAGGGGAGGCGGGGAAAGCGGCCGCTGTAAAGGTGAAAGAAGGGAAGACCGAGCCGCCGAAACGGTATACAGAAGGCGAACTCATCACCTTGATGAAAACGGCGGGAAAATTTTTGGACGATGAGGAACTGGAAAAAGTGCTCGCCAAAACGGAAGGGCTGGGCACGGAAGCAACAAGGGCGGCGATCATTACCATGCTGAAAGAGCGGAAGTATATTGAAGTGAAAAAGAACCTCGTGTACGCGACCGACAAGGCGAAAGTGTTGATCGAGGCGCTTGGCGGCACGATCCTCGCCTCGCCGGAAATGACGGCGAAATGGGAGCAGCGCTTAAGCGAAATCGGCGAAGGGAGCACCTCGCCCGCCGCCTTTATGGAACAGGTGAAAAAGTTGGCGCAAAAAGTGGTCGCTGACGCCATCGCCGCCGCGCCGAATTGGAATTTCAGAGGGGTTGACACCGCCTCGATCCAGCGGACAAGGAAGAAAAAAACGATGGGCGAGAAGCTTGGACCGTGCCCGCTTTGCGGTGGGACCGTCGTCGACAAAGGAACGTTGTACGGCTGCGATCAGTACGCGAAAACAAAATGCCCGTTTACGATTTCCAAACGCATTCTCGGCAAATCGATTTCGGCGGCCAATGTGAAAAAACTGCTGGCGCAAGGGAAAACGAATGTCATCAAAGGGTTTAAAAAAGGCGAAAAAACGTTTGACGCCATCCTTGTCTGGGATGAAAACGAGAAGAAATTGTCGTTTCAGTTTCCGAAGCGGTGACGAAGGCAACAGGCGTTGGGGGACGGGAGGTTTGGCGAAAAGGCGGACCGATGGCGGCCCGCCGATCTGGCCTCCTTTTTCTCAAATGATACACCGAATCGGGTCAAATGGGAACGATTTTCGTTTTTATTAACCATAATAACATTATGTAAACAATAAACTCCCCCTGGCTCCCTGAAGGCCGGTCAATGGCGGGGCAGACGACGGCAGGCGGCAATGCGGCCAGGGCGGTCTGGATAATCGGTGAACAGGCCGTCAACGCCCATGGCGCATAGGCGAGCGAGATCGTGTGGTTCATTGACGGTATAGACGTGAACAATGAGCCCGCGGCCATGGGCGGCGCGCACCCACTCTTCGGTGACGGCTGAGAGCGGCAAGCCGATGCCATCGGCATAGACGGCGATTTGTTGCAGCAGCTCGTCGCGGCCGCTGTGCGCTTCCTTCTCGTCGACCAATTGAATGAGCCGAATGCCGTGCGGGATGAGCGGCCGGAGCGCTTGCAAGCTTTCCGGGTGGAACGATTGAAACATGACGCGGCGCTGTTGCAGGAAACCGTGTTTTTTCAATAGATGGACGACCGCCTCTTCGATGCCGGGCTGTTTCGTTTCGATGTACAACGGGGCTTCCACACGCTCCGCTTTCAGCATCTGAATCACCTCATCAAGCGTCGGGATGCGCTCGCCGGCAAAGCGTGGATGAAACCACGACCCGGCATCCAATTTTTTGAGCTCACGCAATGAAAAATCGCTGACCCGCCATGGCGACCGGTGCGGGTAAACCGTTTCGACATTTGTCGTCCGGGCGAGCGTCGCATCATGCAGGGCAACGAGCTTCCCGTCTTTCGTTGCGCGCACATCGACTTCGATATAGTCCGCCTGCATGCGGGCGGCAAGGCGGTAGGATGAGAGCGTATGCTCCGGCGCGTATCCGGACGCGCCGCGGTGGGCGATGACGGCGGTTTTCGGCTGGCTGGATGGCTGCCAGGCAGCCGCGGCCGCTAAGACGATCGGCAACGATAACAAAAACAATGCGCAAAGATAGAAGCGAAAAACCGTGATCCGGCGCATAGACATCTCTCCCCTTCCAGTATCATATCAGGAAAACAAGTGTTAGGGGAATACGGGGTGATATAGTGGGGAAAGGGTGCTTGTACCGATAGTGTCGCACATCAAGCAAAAGGATATTCAGGTTGATGCATAACGTGCACCATCATGCCGCATACTGTAAACGACAACAAAACGTTGGGCTATAGCCAAGCGGTAAGGCAACGGACTTTGACTCCGTGATGCGCTGGTTCGAATCCAGCTAGCCCAGCTGAACGTCTGGTCAAACCGGAGGGGCTTTGAGCCGGTGAAAACGGTCTCCGCTATATATCGGCGCGGGGCCGTTTTTTATGGTTTCAATGCGATCGGTGGAATACATCGAAGCGATTGACGGCCACACAATGGTTTGGTTCACATCGCCGCGTTCGTGTCAGTCGTTCGAATGAAAGATCGTCGACAAAAAACTGCTGAGGCAGAAGGATTTTGGCGAATGACGGCGAATGCAAAACATGAAAGGGGAGAGCGACAATGAAAACAGCCGATTTATGCGATCAATTTTTAGACGAGTTGCAAGTATGCGAGTTGCCGTTCCAATCGTACGGCGGAAAACGGATGTTTTCCGGGCCGATCGCGACGGTCGACGTGTTTGAGGACAACGTCCTTGTCCGCGAAGCGCTGGAGACGGTGCCGCCGGGGACGGTGCTCGTGGTCGATGGAAAAGGCTCGCGCCGCGTCGCGCTATTAGGCGACCGGCTGGCGCAAATCGCTTGCGAGAGGGGGCTTGCTGGCGTCATCATCCACGGCTGCATCCGCGATTCAGCGGAAATTGGCGCCATGCCGATTGGCGTGATGGCGATCGGCACATGCCCAGTGAAAAGCAAAAAAGAAGGAAAAGGCGCCCGCGACGTTGTGCTCGAGTTCGGCGGCGTCCGCTGGGAGCCAGGGGCGTACGTGTACGCTGATGCGGACGGCGTTGTCGTCGCCAACAAAGATTTGTTGGCGAAAAATGGTTGACGGCTGCGGTCGAGTCTCGTTCAATACAACGAACAGGTTGAGGCGATGGAGATGGAATGGCAGGAAGTGCGTTCATTGTATCCAAATCAATTTGTGAAATTACAAGTATTAAAGTCCCATTTAGAGGGAGATCAAGAAATCATTGAAGAGGTGGCTGTTATCGGAACGGTTTCGGACAAGGATGCAACTCGTGAGTTGCTGCAATCGAAAGGGAATCAGCTTGTTTATCATACTAGCCACAAGGAGATTGTTTTAAAAGTTCGGGGAGCGATTGGCCTGAGAGGGAAATTTCATTATGCAGATTGAATATCGTGAAGGCTTGCTGTTTGCATCGATCGAAATCGTTTATCAAGGAAGGTCTAAGTTGATTCATAATATGGTGATTGATACTGGTGCGGCGAAAACAGTGATTTCTCAAAATGCAGTAGAAGATATTCATTTGCGGGTAGAGCCGGGCGATCGTATTGTGGCTTATTACGGAATCGGTGGGAAAGAGTACGCGTTTACAAAAAAATTAGACTGTATTCAGCTAGATTCTTTCCAGCTAAGAGAGTATGAAATTGATTTTAGCGGGATGGACTATGAGGGGATTAACGGTTTGTTAGGATTGGATATATTGCTGGGCGCTGGATTTGTCTTAGACCTGGACAAGTTGGAGATGTATCGTTCTGGTTGAAATGGAACGCCCGCTCGAAATGCCAAAAAGAAGGAAAAGGCGCCCGCGACGTTGTGCTCGAGTTCGGCGGCGTCCGCTGGGAGCCGGGCGCATACGTGTACGCCGATGCCGACGGCGTTGTCGTCGCCCGCGAAGATTTGTCGGCAAAAAACGGTTGACGCCTGCCAGCAAGTTGTACTACGATGAGAACGGATGCTTGTTCCATGACAAGATCAATAGGCGAGAAACAAACAAGGTGCCTAAGCCTGCTCTAGGGTTTGGGTGAAAAGGGAAGCCCGGTGAAAATCCGGCACGGTGCCCGCCACTGTGATGGGGAGCTTTGCGGCAGCAAGTCACTGAAGGATGCTTCGGGAAGACGCCGCCAAGCGATGATCCTAAGTCAGGAGACCTGCCTTGTTTGGATCGGACGGATGCCTACGGGACTATAGGCAGACGTGCGGGAGAATGACGGCTTTAGGGGCCCTGTTTGGGCCGTTTGCGGCTTTCGTATACATTTTTCTGCACCTCTGCTGTAGAGGTGCTTTTTCTTTTGCCGAAAACCTGCCCGTCTGTCTGCGTCTAAATTCTATCATTCTAGCCAAAAAGGGGGGATTCGGTGGCGACATGGGATTTGCGGGGAATGAAGCATCATGTGCTCATTTGCAACGGAGGGACGTGCCTCCGCCATGGCGGGGATGATGTGACAACGGCGGTGCGCGAGGAGATCGCCCGTCTCGGGCTTGACGACGCTGTCCATACAACAAGGACGCGCTGCAACGGACGCTGTCAAGATGCGTGTGTGATGATCGTCTATCCGCAAGGCATCTGGTATCGACAGATGACGCCGGAGCGGGCGAAGGAGGTTGTGCGCGCCCATTTGGGTGAGGGGGTTCCGATGCGGGAGTGGGCGACGTATGAATACGAAGGCGAATTGGTGTTGACGCCAGCCGGCGAACGGGAGGCGCCAAGCGGAAAACGGAAAACGGAACATGCTGCGAAAGGAGTGAAGGGATAAATGAAGAGAGCGGTTCGATGGAGCGGAATGGTGGCTTTGTTCGTTTCCTATTTTTTGTTGACGAATGAAAATGAAGCGTATGCCATGCATATTATGGAAGGATTTTTGCCTGTCAAATGGGCGCTGTTTTGGTGGCTGTTGTTTTTGCCGTTCTTTGTGTTCGGATTGCGGCGGCTTGTGCATACGCTGAAGCAGCACCCCGAACATAAGCTTCTGATGGCGTTAGCTGGCGCGTTTACATTTGTATTGTCGGCGTTGAAAATTCCATCCGTCACCGGCAGCAGCTCGCATCCGACCGGGATCGGCTTCGGCTCGGTTTTGTTTGGACCATGGGTGATGGTGGTGATCGGCACAGTCGTTCTTCTCTTTCAAGCGCTGCTTCTTGCCCACGGAGGAGTGACGACGCTTGGGGCCAATGCGATGTCGATGGCGATCGTCGGCCCGTTCGTCGCGTACGGAGTGTATCAACTGTGCCGAAAAGGGGCGGTATCCAATCGAGCGGCTTTGTTTCTTGCCGCTTGTTTGTCTGATTTGGCTACATATGTCATGACGTCCCTGCAGCTTGCCCTGGCGTTTCCGTCTCCTGATGGGGGAGTCACCGCCTCGTTTTTGAAATTCGCCGGCATTTTTGCCATTACTCAAGTGCCGTTGGCGGTGACGGAAGGCATCATAACGGTAATCGTCTGGAACTGGCTTTCCTCCTATCAAGCTTCTCCGCTGTTCCAAAAGGAAAAGGGGGCGTAATGCGATGAAGAAAAATGGCTTGCTCGTGTTGCTGGCTGCTTTGCTTGTCATCATTCCGCTTTGGTGGGCGCGCGGATCGGAATTCGGTGGAACGGACGATCAGGCGGAAAAAGCCATTCAAACGCTCAACCCGCATTACCGGCCGTGGTTTGAGTCGATCTTCACCCCTCCAGGCGGCGAAGTCGAAACGCTTCTGTTCTCGCTGCAAGCCGCGCTTGGCGCCGGCGTGATCGGCTACGTCGTCGGGTTGTACAAAGGGCGTTCGGAGCGGAAAAACAGCCATGATTCGCGAGTTTGACCGTTGGGCGTATGACAACCGGCTGCGGGCATGGCGGGCGGAGTGGAAGCTGATCGTGGCGTTTGTTATGCTTGCCGTTGTCATGATGGGCGGCTGGCGCGAACAATGGCTTGTGCTCATCGGAATGGCGTATTGGATTGTCGCTCGTGCACGAGTGCCGTTTTCCGTGTATGGAAAAGCGATGCTCGCCGCCTCCGTTTTTTTAGGGCTCAGCCTGCTGACGCTCGTTGTGTCCGTGTCGGTTCCTTTTCAAATAACTTTCATCGACAGCCAGCTGCAGCCGGCTGCAAAGCTCGCCGTCCGCTCCCTTGCCGCCTGGTCGTGCTTGTTTTTCCTTCTCATTACGACGCCGGCGCCGGACTTGATTGCGGTGCTGAGGCGAATGCGGCTGCCGGCGTCGCTCGTGGAACTTTGCTTTCTTATGTATCGCTTTATCTTTTTGCTCGAGCAGGCGGCCGCAGAGCTAATGCTGGCGCTGCGGGCCCGCAGCGGGGGAACGCATTGGCGGCATGGCGGGATGCTGATGTACCAACTATGGATGAAAACGTGGCAGTCGTATGAAGCGTTCAGCCGTTCGCTTGCGGCGCGTGGAGGCGTCGCGTCGGCTGGGCATACGCATCAGCGGGAAAAAGCGCATGTGCCTCTTGTCGATGTTGCGGCCGGCATCATCATGGCCTTGCTGCTTGGTTGGGCATGGCGGAAGGGGTGAAAACGTTGCTGCTGCGGATGGAACGAGTGAAATACGCTTACCAGGCGGAACGGTATGTGCTAAATGGGGTTGATTGGGAAATTCCAGAGCGAAAAAAATGCGCCTTGATCGGGCCAAACGGCTGCGGCAAAACGACGTTGTTTCTTCATTTGAACGGGCTGCTGCGGGCGCAGGAAGGAGCGGTGTATTGGAAAGGGCGCAACATGTATGAACGCGGCGCTGATTGGGCGCAATGGCGGCGTGAAGTCGGCATCGTCTTTCAAAATCCGGAGCATCAAATCCTTGCTCCGCTCGTGCGTGATGAATTGGCGATCAGCTTAGTCCATGCCGGAATCGATCGAGAAAAAATGGGGGAGGCGCTTGCCGCGATTACGGCGGAATACCACCTTCAATCTTGGCTGGACCGCCCGACCCATCAATTCAGTCTCGGACAGAAAAAATGGCTGACGCTCTGCTGTACGATGGCGGCCAAGCCGGACTTGCTCGTATTGGACGAACCGACCGCCTATTTGGATCAGCATCAGACAAAGCAGTTTCTCAAACAAATTGACGCCATTCACCAGGCGGGGACGACTGTGTTGATCGCCACCCATGACATGGATTTCGTCTGGCAGTGGGCGGATGTCGTCGCGGTCATGCACGAAGGACGGATCGTGATGCAAGGGGCGCCCGAAGACGTATTCGCCGACCGCCAGCGGCTGTTGGACATCCGCTTGGATGTTCCGCTGTTCGTGCGGCTTTGGCAAGCATGGCGGCCAGAGGAAAAGATCGTCCCCCGATGTGTTGCGCCGTGAAAGGGACATGAGCGGCGAATGGAGTGTGAAAAATGGGTGCTAGTCGGCAAAAGGAGGGATCATGATGAGCGGCAAATTGCTCATTGTCGGCTTCGGCCCGGGAAGCGTCGACCATATGACGAAACGGGCTCGGGAAGCAATTGAAGAAAGCGACGTCATCATCGGCTACAAAACGTACATCGAACTTGTGCGCGATCTCATTGCTGGAAAAGAGATCATCAGCACAGGCATGACCGAAGAAGTGAGCCGCGCCCAAGCGGCGGTGAAGTGGGCCGAGCGCGGCAAAACGGTTGCCGTCATCTCCAGCGGCGACGCCGGGTTGTACGGCATGGCGGGGCTCGTGTATGAAGTGTTGATCGAAAAAGGGTGGACGAAAGCGAGTCCGATTGAAGTCGAAGTCATCCCCGGCATTTCCGCGATTCATTCGTGCGCGGCGCTGCTTGGCGCCCCGATTATGCACGATGCCTGTACGATCAGTTTGAGCGATCATTTGACGCCGTGGGAGCTGATTGAAAAGCGGATTGACGCCGCGGCGGCGGCCGATTTTGTCATCGCGCTGTACAACCCGAAAAGCGGGCGGCGCACTCGGCAGATTGTGGAGGCGCAGCGCATCCTGCTTCGCCACCGGTCTCCGGAGACCCCGGTCGGTCTGGTAAAAAGCGCGTATCGCGAGCGTCAGCATATCGTCCTCACCGACTTGGCGCATATGCTTGACCATGAGATCGGCATGTTGACGACGGTGATTATCGGCAACTCAACGACATTCGTCCATGACGGCGTGATGATCACGCCGCGCGGCTACCAGCGCAAATACCAGTTGACCGCCGCCGTCCAGCCGCTCAAACCGCATGAACGGCTACGCAAAGAGGCGGAGCCATGGGCGCTTGACCAGACGAAGCCGCTGAGAGAGCCGGACGAAGAAAACGGAGAAGCGTTTCGGCCGTTTGCCGCGGCTGCCTCCGCTTTCGGCGACGAGAAAGACCGCGGTTTTGCCGCCGTAGCGGTTTTGCCGCCGGCTGTGGACGCGGCCGCGAAGGAAGCTGGATTGGCGCCGGCAGCTTCCGCTTTTTCGCTGCCGGAGGAGCCATTCGTCCAAACGGAAAACCGGCCGTCATCCGCTCTGTTGCATCGGGTGAGAGAAACAGCGGAGGACGCGCTTGCAGCATTGGAAAGAAGAACGACAAAGAAGGCGTCCGCCGTGCTGTTCGAAGCGGCAGTGAGCCCAGGGGTGGCCAACAAGCAGTTTACTCCGGAGCAGCTCATCGCGCTCGCCGAAGCGGTCGGACCGGACGGGAAAATGACGTACACGCCGGATCATTATATCAAAATCGAGCGGGTGACAGAGGATCCAAAAGGGCTTGTCGATCGGCTCGCTGCTGTCGGACTGATGGTGATGCCGGTTGGTGATGTGCTGACGGTGAAGGCATGTGATTTTTGCGATGGAGAGAAAAAAGACGCCATTCCATACGCGGAGGAATTGGCGCGGCGATTTGGGGGCATGGCGCTGCCGAAAGAGTTGAAGCTTGGCATCAACGGCTGCGGCATGGCATGCTACGGCGCGGTGCGCGAAGACATCGGGCTTGTGTACCGGAAAGGGAAATTTGACTTGTTTTTAGGCGGGAAAACGGTCGGCCGCAACGCCCATCCCGGCCAGCTCGTTGCGGAAGGCATCCCGCCGGAAGAGATGGTGGCCATTGTGGCGGACATCATTGAACAGTACAAAGAACATGCTCATCCGAACGAACGATTTCATAAGTTTTTTGCCCGCGTGAAACAAATCGGCCGCTTTTCGTACGAGGAGGCCAAGACGGCGGCGAAGATCAAAACGCCGGCATGCGGTGAGTAACCTCGGATGGAGCGATATAAAAGAGAGGAGAGCGAATATGAGAGCCATTTTATTTGTCGGCCATGGAAGCCGCGACCCGGAAGGAAATGAGCAAGTACAGCAGTTTGTCGACTGCCTGCGGCCGCGTCTTTCTGCTTCTTTCCATGTTGAAACGAGTTTTCTAGAGTTTGGCCGTCCGTCGATCAGCGAAGGAATCGCGCGGTGCGTTGAGGCCGGAGCGGCGGAAGTGGCGGTCATTCCGCTCATTTTATTGCCGGCTGGGCATTCGAAGCTGCACATCCCGGCGGAAATCGATGAGGCGAAAGCGCGCTATCCGCACATCATGTTTCGATATGGACGGCCGATCGGCGTTCATGAGCAGACGTTCGCGATTTTGCGCGAGCGTCTGCAAGAAATCGGCGAGCGGCCGGAAGAGCCAGACGACGGCACAGCGGTCATTTTGCTCGGCCGCGGCGGGAGCGACCCGGACGCGAACAGCGACTTGTATAAAATCGCCCGCTTGTTTTGGGAACAAACGGGCTATGCGCTCATCGAGCCGGCGTTTATGGGGGTGACGACGCCGTCGCTTGATGACGCCGTCCGCCGCTGTCTCATGCTTGGGGCGAAGCGGATCGTCGTTTTGCCGTATTTTTTGTTCACCGGTGTGCTCATCAAGCGGCTTGAACGGCAAGTGGCGCAATACCGCCTCGATCACCCGCACGTCTCATTTGCGCTGGCCGATTATGTCGGCTTTCATCCGAAACTGATCGATATCGTGCTTGACCGCCTGCAAGAAGTGCTCGATCAAACGGTGGCGATGAACTGCGATGTCTGTCAATACCGGCTGCACGTTTCTCACCATCATCATCACCATCATCACTAAAAAACAAAAAGGGGGAGCGCTGATGATTTTGATGTTGGCAGGGACGAGCGATGCCCGCGAATTGGCGGTGATGATCCAACAAGCCGGCTATAACGTAACCGCGACGGTCGTCACTGATCACGCGGCCGAACAGCTTCGGTCATCCGGCATTCGCGCCTACGTCGGCCGCTTGGATGCGTCCCAGCTTGCCGAGCTGGCCAAAGCCGAGGGAGCCAAAGCGATTGTCGATGCGAGCCATCCATTTGCGGAGGAGGCGTCGAAAAACGCCATGCAAGCGTCGGCCGCTGCCGAATTGCCGTACATCCGCTATGAGCGGCAGGCGTCTTCGCTTTCATCCGAGAAGGTGACATTTGTCGACAGCTATGAAGAAGCGGCTGACTTGGCGGCGGAAAAAGGCGGCGTCGTGATGCTGACGACCGGCAGCAAAACGCTCGACATTTTCGCCGCCAAACTGCTCAATCGCCCAAACGTGAAGGTGATCGCCCGGATGCTCCCGAGAAAAGACAATTTGGACAAATGCGAGCGTCTTGGGTTTTCGCAAGAGCAGATCGTCATGATGCAGGGGCCGTTTACCCAAGAGCTCGACCGGGCGCTGTACCGTCATTTCGGCGTCACGGTCGTCGTCACGAAAGAAAGCGGCAAAGTCGGGTTTGTGGATGAGAAAATCGCCGCCGCCGAGGAGCTCGGCATCGAGGTCATCGTCATCCGCCGCCCGCGGCTGTCATACGGCATCGTGCACCACGATTTTGCCGGCGTGCTTGAGTCGTTGAAGCAGCATGCCCCGCTTCCGACGGCGTAAACGGATGGACATTCCTCCATGCCGCTGGGTAAAGCGCACACGTAGTGTCAAACAAAATAGATTTGGCTAGCGGGAGTTCCCTGAACATCAAGCGAAAAAAGGAGCGAGTGAAAGATGGAGTTTCATACCACGTTTCGTCCGGCCACCGTCCAGCCGGAACAAATTGAAGCGCGAAGTTTTCAAATCATTGATGAAGAGATCGGCGAGCATTCGTTTACGGAAGAACAATATCGAATCGTTCAGCGCGTCATCCATGCATCGGCTGATTTTGAGCTTGGCAAAAGTCTTCTTTTCCACCCGGATGCGATTCGCTCAGGCATTGATGCCATCCGCAGCGGCAAGCTTGTCGTCGCCGATGTGCAAATGGTGCAAGCCGGCGTCAATCAAGCGCGGTTGGCGAAGTTCGGCAGCGCGGTGCGTGTCTATATTTCTGATGAAGACGTGATCGCGGAAGCGAAACGGCTGAATACGACGAGGGCGATTGTGGCGATGCGCAAAGCGGTGAAAGAAGCGGAAGGCGGCATTTTCGCCATTGGCAACGCTCCGACAGCGTTATTGGAGCTCATTCGCCTCATCAAAGAAGGAGAAGCGCGGCCGGGGCTTGTGATCGGCTTGCCGGTCGGATTCGTCTCGGCGGCGGAATCGAAAGAAGAATTGGCGAAGCTCGATGTGCCGTTCATCACCAACCGCGGCCGCAAAGGAGGAAGCACCGTGACGGTCGCCGCTTTGAATGCGTTATCGCTGCTTGCCGAGCGAGCGTGACGAACGATGGAAACAAAAAAAACGCTGCGTGAAGGATATACGACCGGATCGTGCGCGGCAGCGGCCACGAAAGCCGCGCTCACGGCGCTCATCACTGGCCAAGTGCAGACAGACGCGACGATTCGCCTTCCGATCGGGCGGGTCGTCACCTTTTCACTTGCCTCTTGTTCGTTCGAAGGCGAAACGGCGACTGCAGCTGTGGTGAAAGACGGCGGCGATGATCCGGATGCGACGCACGGTGCGCTCATCGTTTCCACTGTCTCATGGGCCTCGTCGCCGGGCGTTCATATTGACGGCGGGGAAGGGGTCGGACGCGTCACGAAACCCGGCTTGCCGGTGCCGGTCGGGGAAGCCGCGATCAATCCAGTGCCGCGGCAAATGATCCGCGAAGCAGTCAACGAAGTATTGGCGCAATACGGTTTACATCGCGGAGTGAACGTTGTCATTTCCGTGCCCGGCGGCGAGGAAATCGCCAAAAAAACGTTGAATCCGAGGCTTGGCATTATGGGCGGCATTTCGATTTTAGGAACGCGGGGCATCGTCGTTCCGTTCTCGACCGCCGCCTACCGGGCGAGCATCGTACAGGCGCTTCAAGTGGCGAAAGCGAACGGCTGCCGCCATGTCGTGATCACGACCGGGGGGCGGAGCGAGAAATATGCCATGCAAGAGTATCCGCATTTGCCGGAAGAAGCATTTATTGAAATGGGTGATTTTGTCGGGTTTACGCTGAAGCAATGCAAACGGCTTGGCATCAAGATGGTGTCGATGGTCGGGATGATGGGGAAATTTTCGAAAGTCGCCCAAGGGGTGATGATGGTGCACTCGAAAAGCGCTCCGGTTGACTTCGGTTTTTTGGCGGCGCTCGCTGAGCAAGCCGGCGCCTCTTCCGCGTTGGTGGCCGCGGTGCGCGGCGCGAACACGGCGGCGCAAGTCGGCGACATGATGCAAGAAGCCGGCTGCACGAAGTTTTTCGAACTGTTGTGTGAGGCGTGTTGCCGGGCAGCGCTCAACGAAGTCGGAGGCGGCTTGACGGTGGCGACGTCCATTTACACCATGAACGGACAACGATTAGGAAAGGCGGTGCAAATTGATGGGGACGATGAAACTGATCGGCGTGGGAGCTGACGGGAAGGCAAGTCTTCCTGAGCTGTATCGGCGCTGGATTGATGAAAGCGAACTGCTTGTCGGCGGCGAGCGGCAGCTGGCGATGTTTCCCGATTACAAAGGAGAAACGATCGTCATCCGCCGCGGACTGGCGGAGCTGGTGGAGCGGCTTCGGCACGAGACGCGCCGTACTGTCGTGCTGGCGTCTGGCGATCCGCTCTTTTACGGCATCGGCAGCTATTTGGCCGGCAAATTGCCGATTGAGGTGTATCCGGCGGTCAGCTCGGTGCAATGGGCGTTTGCGAAAATGGGGGAGTCTTGGCAAGATGCCGCATTTGTCAGCGCCCATGGCCGCCCGCTCACCGGCCTCGTGCAACGGATCGACGGGCGGCGCAAAGTCGCCATCTTAACCGATGAGACGAACTCGCCGGCCGTCATCGCCCGCTATTTGCTCGAGTACGGCATGACGGAATATGAGGCGTTTGTCGGCGAGGAGCTCGGCGGCCCGAACGAGCGCTGCCGCTTGTTTTCGTTGGAAGAGATGGCGGAAGCCGAGTTTCTTCCATTAAATATAGTCATTTTGCGGCAGACAGCGCCAAGCCCGGTTTGGCCGTTCGGCATTGAGGATGACGAGTTTTTTCAGCGCAAGCCGGACAAAGGATTGATCACGAAAAAAGAAATCCGAGTTTTAAGTCTAAGCGCCTTGCGCTTGCGCCCGGACAGCGTCGTCTGGGATATTGGAACGTGCACCGGTTCGGTGGCGATTGAAGCGGCGAAAATCGCCCGCGACGGCGCCGTGTTTGCGATTGAAAAAAATGAACAAGATATCGAACTTTGCCGGCAAAACTTGCGCAAATTCCGCGTCGATATCACACTTGTGCACGGCAGGGCGCCCGATCGGCTCGACGAATTTGCCGACCCGGACGCCATCTTTATCGGCGGCACGTCAGGGGCGATGGCGCCATTGCTGGATGTGTGCTGCCGCCGCTTGAAACGAAACGGGCGCATCGTCATCAATGCGGCGACGATCGAGACGCTGGCCGAAGCGAGCCGCGAGCTCGGCGAACGCGGGTTTCATGTCGATATCACGCTCGCGCAAGTGTCGCGAAGCAAGCCGATTTTGAACTTGACGCGCTTTGAGGCGCTCAATCCGGTGTACATCATAGCCGCGAAGCGGGAGGGAGAGGAATGACGGGAACATTATATGGCATCGGCGTGGGCCCAGGCGATCCGGAGCTGATGACCGTCAAGGCATACCGCCGCCTAAAAGAGGCGGAGGTGATCGCCTATCCAAAAAAAGGGCGGCAAAGCAAAAGCTATGCCGAACAAATTATTGACGCGTATTTTGCGCCGGAGGAAAAACGCCGGCTTGGGCTTCATTTTCCGATGACAAAAGACGTGGCCGTGCTTGAACCAAAATGGAACGAAGCAGCCGACGCCATTTGGGCGGAACTGTCGGCTGGGCGCGATGTCGCGTTTGTCACCGAAGGCGATCCGCTGTTGTACAGCACGTTCATCCATTTGATGCATGTGATGGAGCGACGCTATCCAGACGCGCCGATCGAAGTCGTCCCCGGCGTCAGCTCGGCGAACGCCGCCGCCGCCCGGCTTCGCCTGCCGCTTGCGGACGGCGATGAGCAAGTGGCGATCGTGCCGGCGCGTGACGACTATGAAGCGATGAAAGCCGCGATTCTTGCACATGATTGTGTCATCTTTTTTAAAGTAGCGAAAGTGATCGACTTGATGATCCGCCTCCTGCGCGAGCTCGATTTGCTTCATCGGGCGGCAGTGGTGACGAAAGTGACGTCAAGGGAAGAAGTCATTTGGGACGTTGAGCGGCTCGAAGGGGCAGAACTCGAATATTTGACATTGCTGGTGGTGAGAAAGTGAAGCTGTATATCATCGGAGCGGGGCCGGGGGCGCCGGATTTGATCACCGTTCGAGGAGCGGAGCTGTTGGCCGCGGCGGACGCCATTTTTTACACCGACTCGTTAGTGAGCGAGGAACTGATTGAGCGTTACCGGAAGGCGGAGGCAGAGGTGTTTCATACGGCTGGCATGCATTTGGAACAAATGGTGGCGATGATGGCCGACAAGGTGAGGCAAGGTCGGCTCGTCGTCCGCGTGCATACAGGTGATCCATCGATTTACGGGGCGACGCTCGAGCAAATCGCCTTGTTGAAAGAAGAAGGAATTGAAGTGGAAATCGTCCCCGGCGTCAGTTCGGCGTTTGCCGCCGCGGCCGCCGTGCAGGCGGAGCTCACCGTTCCGGAATTGACGCAGACGGTCATTTTCACCCGCGCCGAGGGGCGGACGCCGATGCCGCCGCGTGAGAAATTGCAGGAGCTGGCGCAGCATCATTGCACCCTTGTCCTCTTTTTAAGCGCGACGCTTGCCAAAAAAGTAAGCGCGGCGCTCCTTGACGCGGGCTGGAGCGGTGATACGCCGGTGGCGGTCGTCTATAAGGCGACATGGCCGGATGAAGTCGTGATTCGTTCCACCGTTGCCACAATGGCTGACGATATGCGGCGCTATGGCGTGACGAAGCACGCCATCATCTTAGCCGGCTGGGCGCTCGATCCGCATATTCATGGACAAGGCTATCGGTCGAAGCTGTATGACCGGACGTTTACGCACGGATATCGAAAGGGGGAGGCGTAAGGTGGGGGCTGTTGCCATAAACAACGAAAGGAACGGCGCCTATGCGGTCGTGGCCATTACGAAACACGGGGTCGAGATCGCCCGCCGGCTCGGCGGCGCGCTAGTTGGAGCGGACGTGTATTATACGGAGAAATTCGCCCGCGGCGATGAAGCGGAGCACGGGATCCGCTTGTTTTCCGGCAACGTGAAGACGTTGCTGCCGGAGCTGTTCGCCCGCTACGACGGACTCATTTGCATCATTTCGCTCGGCGCGGTCGTCCGGATGATCGCTCCATTGCTGAAAGATAAAAAAACCGATCCGGCGGTTGTCGTCATTGATGATAAAGGAGAACATGTCATCAGCGTATTATCCGGCCATTTAGGAGGCGCCAACGAACTGACGCGGCGTGTGGCCGCCATATTGGGCGCCCGCCCGGTCATTACGACCGCTTCCGATGTGCAGCAGACGATCGCTGTTGATCTATTCGGCCGCGAATTCGGCTGGGAATGGGAGTCGGATGACAACTTGACGCCGGTGAGCGCGGCTGTTGTCAATGAAGAACCGGTCGCCATTGTGCAAGAGTCAGGAGAACCAAATTGGTGGCCGGCGGGCCGCCCGCTGCCGAAAAACATCACCGTGTACGGCTCGATCGCGGAGGCGCTGGCCGCCCGCCCGACGGCGGCGCTTGTGGTCACTCACCGGCTGCTTGCGCCGGAAGAAGAAGCGATTTTGCAAAACGGCGTCTTGTATCGCCCGAAAGTGATCGCCCTTGGCATCGGCTGCAACCGCGGCACATCGGCTGACGAAATCGAAGCGGTCATCCATGAGACGCTCAATGAGCTGCGCTTTTCGATGAAAAGCGTCAAAGCGGTGTGCACCATTGACTTGAAAAAGGATGAACAAGGCCTTTTGGAGGTAGTCAACAAATATCGATGGGAATTGGTTGCATATACGCCAGAAGAGCTGAACACGGTGCCGATCGAAGCGCCGTCGGAGACCGTGTTTCGCTACACCGGCGCCTACGGGGTGAGCGAGCCGGCGGCGAAATTGTACAGCGGGGCCGATCGAATGGCGCTCGTGAAAAAGAAATCGGGTAACGTGACGATTTCGGTGGCACTGATCGATCACAGACGCAGAAAGGAGAGCGAGCCATGCGACGGCTTGTCATCGCTGCGCCAGGAAGCGGTGCCGGCAAAACGACTGTAACGCTCGGCTTGATGGCGGCGCTGAAGCAGCAAGGATATACGGTGCAAGGGTTTAAATGCGGACCAGACTACATTGATCCGACGTACCATACGGCGGTCACCGGCCGGCCGGCGCGCAACTTGGACAGCTGGATGGCCGGCCGTGCGAACGTGCGCCAAATGTTGGCGAACGGCTGCCAAGGGGCGGATCTCGCCATCATCGAGGGGGTGATGGGGCTGTTTGACGGCAAGCAGCCGCTGTCTGATGAAGGATCGACAGCCGATATTGCGGCATTGACGGAAAGCCCGGTGCTGCTTGTCATTGACGCCGCCGGCATGGCCCGCAGCGCTGCTGCCATCGTCCGCGGGTTTCAAACGTTTCACCCCAACGTCCGCATTGCCGGCGTGTTTGCGAACCGCGTCGGCGGCGAAGGGCATTTCCGGCTGATTCAGGCGGCCATCGAGCAAATGTGCGGCATCCCGGCGGTCGGTTATTTGCCAAAAGACGAGGCTCTGACGTTGCCCGAGCGGCATTTAGGGCTCGTACCGTCGGTGGAGCGCGGCGAATTGGATGCTTTTTTTGCCGCCCTTGGGGAAAAAGTAGCGGAAACAGTCGATTGGGAGGCGCTGCTTCAAATCGCCGAGTCCGCTCCGCCTCTGGAGGCGCCTGCGCCGCTTGTCCAGCCAAGCCGGACGTATCCGGTTCGCATCGCGGTGGCGAAGGATGCCGCCTTCCACTTTTACTATCCAGAAAACTTGGAGATATTGGCCGCCTATGGCGCGGAACTTGTTTATTTCTCTCCGCTCGCCGGCGAGCCGCTTCCGGAAGGCGCCGACGGGCTGTATATCGGCGGCGGCTTCCCGGAGGAATTTGCCGCTGAGCTGGCGCGGCAGACGGCGGCGAAACAGTCGATCCGGGCGGCGATTGAATCCGGTTTGCCGACGCTGGCTGAGTGCGGCGGATTTATGTTTCTCACCGAACAGCTTGTGACGACGAGCGGGGAGGCGTACGACATGGTCGGCGTCATTCCGGGGCGGGTCGTCATGCAGCGGACGCTGGCGGCGCTTGGGTATCGCGAAGTGCGCGGGCGGAAAGGGAATTTTCTATTGCCGGAAGGAGAAACAGCGCGCGGACATGAATTCCATTATTCGGTGTACGAACCGCGGAGCGAGATGCCGTTTGCTTATGACACGAGCGGCCGGAAAGGAACAAAGCCGGACGGTTGTCTAATGCACCGGCTTGTCGCCGGCTACGTCCATTTCCATTTCGCGTCCGCCCCGGCGATGGCTGAACGATGGCTCGCCGCATGCGAGCGGGTGAAACGCGATGGCTAGAGCGCTGCCAGTCATGTTTCAAGGCACCCATTCCGATGCCGGCAAAAGCGTCATCGCAACCGCCTTTTGCCGCATGTTTGCCCAAGACGGCTGGAAGACGGCGCCGTTTAAGTCGCAAAACATGTCGTTAAACTCATATGTAACGCCGGACGGGAAAGAAATCGGCCGGGCGCAAGGCATTCAGGCGGAAGCGGCCGGAGTGGCGGCGCGCGTCGAGATGAATCCGATTTTGATTAAGCCAAGCCGCGATCACGAGTCGCAAATCGTCGTGCTTGGCAAACCGTATGCCAATATGCAGGCGTTCGCCTACCGAAACGAGTTTTTCGACCAAGGACTGGCCGTCATTCGCCAGTCGCTTGAAACGCTGATGAACGAATACGACCGGCTTGTCATCGAAGGAGCGGGAAGCCCGGCCGAAGTAAATTTAAACGACCGTGAGCTCGTCAACATGCGCATCGCCCGCCTCGCCAATGCTCCGGTCGTGTTGATCGGCGATATTGAGCGGGGCGGGGTGTTCGCGAGCCTCGTCGGAACGCTGTCGCTGCTTGAGCCTGAGGACCGAAAGCGGGTCATCGGCGTCATCATTAACAAGTTTCGCGGCGATGTGTCACTGCTTAAACCGGGGCTTGATTGGTTTGAGCAGCACACCGGCGTGCCGGTGCTCGGCGTTGTCCCCTATTTGCCGGATTTGGCGATCGATGCGGAAGATTCGCTGTCGCTTGAGCGGTTTGCTTCATCTGTCGGGGGAGAGGAAGCGATTGACATCGCCGTCATCCGCTGTCCGAAAATCGCCAATTTCACCGATATCGACCCGCTTTTGGCCGAACCGGACTGCCGCGTCCGGTTGGTGACGCACGTGGGTGAACTCGGCGAGCCGGATGTGATCGTGCTGCCGGGAAGCAAAAACACGATCGAAGACTTGATTTATATGAAGAAAAGAGGACTCGCTTCCCGCATTGTGTCGCTTGTCAATGAAGGAAAAGCGAGGGTCGTCGGCTTATGCGGCGGCTACCAAATGCTTGGCGCCGTCATCCGCGACCCGTATGGAGTCGAGACGCCGCTTTTGGAAGTCAAAGGGCTTGGGTTGCTGCCGATGGAAACAACGCTTGAGCGGACGAAAATCACGATCCGTTCCGAAGGAGTGCTTACATGGGGCGGAGAGCGATTTGCCGTGCAAGGATACGAAATTCATATGGGCCGCTCGGCGCCGCTTTCTGGCTATGCGCCGCTTATTGAGGCGGACGGCCGTCATGAAGGGGCGAAGCACAGTGATGAGCGGGTGCTGGGCACGTACATGCACGATTTGTTTCATAACGATGCGTTCCGCACCGCTTTTTTGAATGCTATTCGCCGCGAAAAGGGAGCTCCGTTGCACGGCGCTGTATCGTTTCACACCCGTAAGGAAGCGATGTTTGACCGGCTTGCCGCCCATGTCCGCGAGCATGTCGACGTCGGACGGATCGAACAGATGATGCGTCAATTTCAGCGGCTGTGATCGATATGGAAAATGGTGGTGCGGAGGAACGGCCGATATGGCCCGCTTTTGCCGAGCGATTGGCTCGGTTTGGGGGTGCGAATTCCTCTGTAAAGCGGGGGGTGGCCGGCCTTCCACTGCGCTAAAGCGTGACGGGGGAAAGCTGCTTTTTCGCCCCTCAATCATAGACGAGAAAGGAGGAAGCGCCTATTCCCGCTTGATGGGGATATGGTGCGACCGTGATGAATGCTTCCATCCCACCGATCCGCCGTGAAATGGTGGAACAAGCACGTGATTACATCAATCAGCTGACGAAACCGCCCGGCAGCCTCGGCCGTCTGGAAGAAGTGGCGGCCGCGCTTGCCGGTATGACTGGAGAGCTGCTCCCACGCGTCACTCCGCCCGGAGTGCTCGTGTTTGCGGCCGACCATGGCGTCGCGGAAGAAGGGGTGTCCGCCTATCCAGCCGAAGTGACGGCGCAAATGGTGTACAACTTTGCCAACGGCGGAGCGGCAATCAACGCCTTCAGCCGGCAAATCGGCGCGTTGCTTCAAGTCATTGATGTCGGTGTCGCCGTGCCAATTGCTGATGAGCGTGTCATTCAGAAGAAGGTGCGCCCGGGAACGAACAATTTCGCCAAAACGGAAGCAATGACGCCGTCCGAGGCCCAACAGGCGCTTTATGTCGGTTACGAGCAGGCGGCATCCATCATTGAACAAGGCGCCCGCACGCTTATTGTCGGCGAAATGGGCATCGGCAATACAACCGCTGCGAGCGCTTTATTGGCCACGCTCTCCGAGGAGCCGCTTGAGCGCATCGTTGGCAAAGGAAGCGGCATTCAAGAGGAGATGCTTGCCCATAAACGGGACGTCATCCGCCGGGCGCTCTTGCTTCATCGCCCCAATCCGTCAAAGCCGGTTGAATGGCTTTCGAAAATCGGCGGGTTGGAGATTGCGGCTATGGCCGGGGCGATGTTGGCAGCCGCTGAACGGCGCATTCCGATTTTGCTTGACGGCTTTATTTGCACGGTGGCTGCCCTTGTGGCCCGCCAGTTTGCCGGGAACGTCGCCGACTATATGATTGCCGGCCATCGTTCCGAAGAGCCGGGGCACAGCATAGCCCTTCGTTTGCTTGGGAAAGAGCCGCTTTTGGATCTTGGCCTGCGCCTTGGCGAAGGAAGCGGAGCTGCTGTGGCGTTTCCGCTCTTGGTGTCCGCGACGGCGATGGTGAACGAAATGGCGACATTCGCTTCGGCGGGCGTTTCCACCGCTGATGCGAAAGGAGAGAACGGGAAATGACCATCGGCAAAGTGTATTTAGTCGGCGCCGGGCCGGGCGATGAAAAGCTCATCACGGTTTACGGCCGCGAATGCCTAGAGCGGGCGGATGTCATTATTTACGACCGGCTCATCAACCGGAAGCTGCTGCGCTACGCAAAGCCGGGCGCTGAGGTTCTTTACTGCGGCAAAGAGCCGGGAAAACATGACACCGTTCAAGAACAAATTCACGAGCTGCTCGTTTGGCATGCGCAACAAGGCAAAACGGTCGTCCGCTTAAAAGGCGGCGATCCGTGTGTGTTTGGCCGCGTTGGTGAAGAAGCGGAAGTGTTGGCGAAAGCCGGCATTCCGTTTGAAATCGTTCCCGGGGTGACATCCGGCATCGCTGTTCCGGCGTATGCCGGCATTCCGGTCACCCACCGGGATTACGCTGACTCGGTGGCGATCGTCAGCGGGCATCGGAGCGAGCAAGTCGATTGGGAGGCGATCGCCCGCGGATGCGATACGATCCTTGTCTACATGGGAGCGGCCAATTTGCCGGATATTTGCGGCCGGCTGATGGCGGCGGGCAAGCCGTCGGATGCACCGGCGGCCGTCATTGAATGGGGGACGACTGAGCGGCAGCGCACCGTGGCGGCGCCGCTGGCGACGTTGCCGGACGAGGCGGAACAGGCGGGCATTTCCCATCCGGCCATCATCATCATCGGCGATGTCGTTCGCCTGCGTGAGACGATTCGATGGTTTCCAGAGGGGCAAGGAGGCGTGGGCAATGCCGACGCCTCGTCGTAGAGGGCGTGTCATTGTGTATACGGGCGATGGGAAAGGAAAAACGACGGCCGCATTGGGGCTTGCCCTGCGCGCGGTTGGGCGGGGAATGAACGTCGCCATTTTGCAATTTGTCAAGTCTCCAGAGCGCACGTACGGCGAGCAGCTCGCCCTTTGCCGCCTCGGCGTCGAGGTGCGCCAACTCGGCGCTGGCTTCACTTGGACAAAAACGCCCGATATCCACCGTGAAGCGCTGAGACACGCATGGGCGCTGGCGAAACAGTATATTCATTCCGGCCGGTATGACCTTATTGTGCTGGACGAATTGAACAATGCTCTCGCTATCGATCGGTTTCCGGTTCACGACATTGTATCGGTCGAGGAGGTGCTCGAGGCAATCCGGACGCGTCCGCCGGCGCTTCATCTTGTCATCACCGGGCGCAGCGCTGATCCGAAGTTGATTGCCGCCGCCGATATCGCGACCGAGATGGCGCTCATCAAGCATGATTATGAACAAGGGACGAAAGCCATGAAAGGAATCGAATTTTAGCGACTAACAGGGGCCGGCTTAAAAGGCTGTCTGTCCTTCGGGGAAAGGCACAATATGAACGACGAACCGGTTCGATACGAAAAAGGTGTCTCGCTGCTTTTGAGACACCTTTTTCCATTTATCGGTCCGTATCCGTTTTATCGCTTTGCTCTTTATGCTGCCGCCGTCCTTTGCTGTTGTCGCCGGTTATCGGGCCGTGAAGCAATGCCATCGGGTCTTGCGTCGGCGCGTTTTGGTTCCGGCTTCCGTTGTTCGGTCGTTTCGTCATACGTCACACCTCCTTTAGGCACGCTGACCATACCATTAGCATAGACCGACGAACCCTTTTTATTCCGCCGCAACATGAAAAAACGCAGGGAACGCCGTTCTGGCGCTCGCCCGCGGTGATGACGGCCGGGTGCTGGCAAACACGGCGGCCGGAGAAAGGGATTACGGTTTAGTAAACGTAGCCGCCGAACGCAGCCCCGACAATAATGAGCAAAATAAACAAGACAACGATCAGCGCAAAGCCATTGCCATGCCAAGCGCCCATCCCGTTCACCTCCCTGCAAAATCTACTATATGGTATGCCATTCATTGCACGAAGGAACGGGGCAATTGTCGGAAAATGACAAAATAAGAAAAACGCCTTGCTAGGAAAAGCAAAGGCGTTATTGTCGAATGATATTTTCCTTTCATTCCCAAACGTAGGGCGTTTCCTGATACACGTAATAGTTCAGCCAGTTGACAAACAACAAGTTCGCATGCGAGCGCCATGTATTGAGCGGCGGCTGGCTTGGGTCGTTGTTCGGAAAGTATGATTCCGGAATGTGAATCGGCAGCCCTTTCGCCAAATCGCGTTCATACTCGTCCTTTAACGTCGTCGCGTCATATTCCGGATGGCCAGTCAAGAAAATTTGCCGCCCGTCGTTCGAAGCGACGAGAGAAACACCGGCTTTGTCGGCGGTCGACAAAATCGTCAGCTCCGGCACTTTTTCAATGTCCTCGCGTTTGACATCCGTATGGCGGGAGTGCGGCATGCGGAACACATCATCAAACCCGCGCAGCAGTTTGGCATTTTTCACTTCGAGCGTATGGTTGAACACGCCAAAGCATTTTTTTGGCAGCGGATGTTTCGGGATGCCGTAATGGTAATACAAGCCGGCCTGTGCTCCCCAGCAAATGTGCAACGTCGAGGTGACGTTCGTTTTCGTCCATTCCATGATATCGGTCAGCTCATCCCAATACGTAACTTCTTCGAACGGCAATTGCTCGACCGGCGCTCCGGTGATGATCATCCCGTCGAACTTGCGATGGCGAATGTGCGGGAAAATGGTGTAAAATTGTTCTAAATGATGTTTGCTTGTCGTTTTCGGCTCATGGGTTTCTGGGCGCAAAAAGGTGATGTTCACTTGCAGCGGCGAGTTGCCGAGCAGGCGCAATAGCTGCGTTTCCGCTTTTTCTTTTTCCGGCATTAAGTTTAAAATAACGATATTGAGCGGGCGGATATCTTGCGAATACGCCCGTTCTTCGTCCATGACGAAAATGTTTTCTTGTTCGAGGATTTCTTTTGCTGGCAAATCTTTTGGAATGTTGATTGGCAACGATGTCCCCTCCGTTTCGTTCTCGTTTTTTAAATAATTCCATTATAAAAAGTTTATTGACTTTCTTCAATTCATTTTTTCGTTCGTGGACATTCAACAGCGAAAGAAAATAAGGGGGGAAACGAATGGATCCGACGGCGTTTGACAATTTGAAAACGGTGTTGGAAGGAGCCGTCTATGATGCCGACTTGCAAGGGCGCATTGCCGTCACCGACCGCCGCGATCTCGCCGATTTGGCCCGCCTGTCGCGCGAGTACGCCATTTCCTTTCAACAGGCCGGTGCGCCTGAACCGCCGGTCGTCTGCACGGTGCGGCTTGCGATCGATTTTGCCGAACTGGTGAATGAACGGCTCCATCACGGCCAGGCCGGCTGCCGGCTTGCGGTCTCGTTCGCCTTGCCGGTGCGCCGCCTGTCCGTTTGTGCGCTTATCGAAGGAACGCTGCGGACGATTTGGGGCAAGGAGCGAATCATTCGGCAAACGCTCCGCTTTCCGTTTCCGCATGAACGCGGCTCGTATGAAAATGAAGCCGTGGTCGAATTTGCCCGCCTTATTTACGAAGAAAACGCGGCCGATTTACCGGAAATGGTGCCGTATATGATTTCCTCGCTCGAACAGCTGCAGCCATTTGCCGGCCAGTAACGGTGCAAAAAGTGGAAACAAACGGAGAAATCGGCTATGATGGGGGTGAGGTGAGAACGATGAGTGTGTATGAATTCAGCGTCAAAACGATTCGCGGAGAAGAACAGCCGTTGTCTGCCTATCGAGGAAAAGTGTTGTTGATCGTCAACACGGCGAGCCGTTGCGGCTTTACCCCGCAGTATAAAGAACTGCAGGAGCTGTATGACGAATATCGTGATCGCGGGTTTGTGGTGCTCGGCTTTCCGTGCAACCAGTTCGGCGGCCAAGAGCCGGGGACGGAAGCGGAGATCGAGCAGTTTTGTCAGTTGAATTACGGCGTGACGTTCCCGCTGTTTGCGAAAGTGGATGTGAATGGCGATCACGCCCATCCATTGTTTCAATATTTAAAAGAAGAGGCGCCGGGGGCGTTGGGGACAAAGGCGATCAAATGGAATTTCACAAAGTTTTTGGTTGACCGCCATGGACGCGTCGTCGCCCGCTTCGCTCCGCAAACAAAGCCGAGCGAGCTGAAAGAAGACATCGAAAAACTGCTGTAAGACAGTGGGACAGTCAAAGGAGGGGGTTGCGCTTGCGCATTAAAGCGATTGAACCGACACCAAGCCCGAATACGATGAAAGTACTGCTTGATGAAGAGCTGCCGTTTGGCACGAGCCATAACTACAAGCCGGACAACGTCGCCGCCGCGCCGCCGATCATCCAGGCGCTCATGCGCATTGAAGGGGTGAAAGGCATTTACCATGTCGCCGATTTTCTGGCCGTCGAGCGTCATCCGAAGTACGATTGGCGCGACATTTTGACGAAAGTGCGCGAAGTGTTCGGTGAAGATGTGGGGGAAGCGGAAGAGGAAAAGCCGACGGTGAACGAACATTTTGGCGAAGTGAAAGTGTTCGTGCAAATGCTGTACGGTCTGCCGATGCAAGTGAAGCTTGTCGATGGGGAGCGCGAACACCGCGTCGGGCTGCCGAAACCGTTTATGGACGCAGTCATTGAGGCGCAAAAATACGCGGGAAATGTTGTGCTTGAGCGCAAATGGGTCGAAAAAGGGGTGCGTTACGGCACGTTCGAAGAAATCGGCCGCGAAATAGTCGATGAGCTGTCAGCCGCCTATCCGCCCGAGCGGCTGGAGCGGATCGTCAACATGTTCCGTCGCGGCGAGCTGGAAAAAACGGCGCAAAAACGGCCGGGCATCAAAGTGACAAGCGAGATGCTCGATGACCCGGACTGGCGCAAACGGTATGCCGCGCTCGAACAAATGGCTGAGCCGACCGAAGACGATATTCCAGTGCTGGCCAAGGCGCTCAAGGATGAAAAAATGGCGATTCGCCGCCTGGCGACGGCATACCTTGGCATGATCGGCGGGAAAAAGGTGCTTCCGTATTTGTACGAAGCGCTAAAAGATCCGGCTGTCGCTGTCCGCCGCACTGCCGGCGACTGTTTGTCCGACATCGGCGACCCGGACGCCATTCCGGCGATGATCGAGGCGCTCAAGGACGAAAGCAAGCTCGTTCGTTGGCGCGCGGCTATGTTTTTGTACGAAGTCGGCGATGAATCGGCCTTGCCGGCGTTAAAAGCGGCGGAAAACGATCCGGAATTTGAGGTCAGCTTGCAAGTGAAAATGGCGATCGAACGGATTGAAGGCGGCGAAGAGGCGAAAGGCTCCGTCTGGAAGCAAATGACGGAAAGTCGAAAAAAAGAGAACAAGACGGAGAAATAAAAAAAGGCGCGCCGGCCGGCGCGCCTGTTTCAATGAAAATCGGCTTCTAACTGTTTCGCGCCGCAGTCGCTGACCGCAACAAAGCCTTGGGGTTGATTCTCCAAGGCTTTGTCCGTCAGCTGCCGAAATAATGCTCAACAAGATCTTGAAAGAGCGGAGAAAGCTCGTTTGGCAATTCATGAAGAAAGAAAAATTTTACCTCGAGCGATTCTTCCCCGTCTTCTCTCAGTTCCCCGCCGCGAATATCGCGGGTGCGGTAGACGATCGTGACCGGGTAGTATTGGTCGCCGTTTGGCAGCCGGACAAAGTATTTTTGGCCGGAAAACACATCGATAAGTTCAAGTTCACCGATCTCCAGCCCCGTTTCTTCCAACACTTCCCGCCGCGCCGCTTCTTCGGTTGACTCGCCGAGCTCCAGCAAGCCGCCGGGGACTCCCCACAGCCCGTCGCGGCGCTTTTGCAGCAAAATCCGTCCATAGCCATCGATGACCGCGACGCCGACACCGGCTAAAATGAGCGGCCGGGTTCCGACGATTTTACGCAACTCTTCAATGTACCCCATCGACCGCGCTCCTTTCGCTTCCTCGTGCCATTCACGATTCAGTATATGTCGAATGGCAGCCGATGGCCGCGGCAGTTGCTAGAAACGGAAAAGAAAAGGCCGATGTTGGCAGGGAATTTCGCGGTTTGCGGATGTTTCCCAGCCGGCGCTGATTTGGAGGGGCGTCTTCCCCCGGCCATCAGCTTTTCACTTGCCGCTGGCAGCCGTCTTCATTGATTTTTTCGTGCGAAGTATAGTATGCTGATAGCACAACGATGATCATATGGAGGGATGATGGCCATGTCGATGGCATATGAAGAATATATGCGTCAGCTCGTGCAGCCGATGCGCGATGAGCTCGTCCGCGCCGGTTTCCGCGAATTGCGCACGAGTGAGGAAGTCGAGCAGTTTATGGAACAAGTGGAAGGAACGACGTTTGTCTTTGTCAACTCAGTGTGCGGCTGCGCCGCCGGACTGGCGCGCCCCGCGGCGACGCAGGCGGTGCTTAGGAGCGAGAAAAAGCCGGACCATTTGGTGACGGTGTTCGCTGGCCAGGATAAGGAAGCGACAGCGAAAATGCGCGAGTACTTTGTCGGTTATCCGCCGTCTTCGCCGTCGATGGCGCTCTTAAAAGGAAAGGAAGTTGTTCATTTTATCCCGCGCGAAGACATCGAGTTTCACTCGATGGAGGACGTGATGGAAAACATTTTGGCTGCGTTTGACAAATATTGTAACTGATGCCTTATGCCTTCCCAGGCCTTGCATACCGCTGCCGGCGCCGGGGAACGATAAGGGCGGAGGTGATCGGCGTGCCGAAGCGGAAAAAAGACCGTTCGAAAACGGGCGTCAGCGCCCCGGAGGTGAGGGGACAAGGCACGACGCAAACGGAAACAGGCGCCTACGAGCTTGATTCTGCGCGCAAAAAAACGAAAATCGACTGAAAGAAAACGGAGCTCCTGTGCGGAGCTCCGTTTTCGCTGCCGCCGTCAGGCATTGGCGATGCAGCTGTAAATGAAATACAACAACGTAATGAGGCTGGCCGCAAAAAAGATGGTTGTCATCGCTGTTTTCCCGCCTTTCTGTCTATGTTTTCCCCTTGAACATATGATACACTATTCATGTAATCATAGTATATACCAACAAAAGTGAAAAGGAAAAGCGGTTTTTGTTTTGGCAAGGGAGAGGAAAGACGATGAAAAGGGCGAAACGAATGAACGCATTTTCTGCATCGATTTTTGCCGAATTGGCGGCGTATCGACAACAGCGGCGCCATCTTCATGACGAGTGGATCGATTTAAGCGTCGGCAGCCCGGATTTGCCCCCGGCGCCGTTTGTGCGTGAGGCGATCGCCCGCTACGCCAACGAGCCGAATGCGTACGGCTACACATTAAGGGGCATTCGCGAGTTTCATGAAGCGGTCGCCGACTATTATCGCACGGCGCATGGCGTCGTGCTCGATCCGGAGACGGAAGTAACGTACGTCATCGGATCACAGGACGGGCTCGTGCATTTGCCGATGGTGTTCGCCGACCCGGGGGATGTCATTTTATTGCCGGATCCCGGGTATCCGGCGTATGCGGCGGGGGTGGCAATGGCGGAAGCGGAGCCGTATTTTCTGCCGCTGAGGGAGGAAAACCGCTTTTTGCCGGATTTGCGTGCGATCCCGGAGGACATTGCCAAACGGGCGACAATCATGTTTATCAACTTCCCTGGAAATCCAGTTCCAGCTATAGCGACAGAATCGTTTTATCGCGAAGTGGTCGAGTTTGCGAAGCGGTACGATATTCTCGTTGTGTCCGATTTTGCTTACGGCGAGCTGTATTATGACGGAAACAAACCGGTGAGTTTTCTTTCTGTTCCAGGCGCAAAGGACGTTGGCGTGGAGATCAATTCGTTGTCCAAAAGCTACAACATGGCCGGCTGCCGGGTCGGCTATTTGTGCGGAAATGCTGAGGTGATTCGCACGTTCGCCGAGTTTAAGTCGAATTTGGATTATGGCGTCTTTTGGCCGATTCAAAAAGCGGCGGCCGAAGTGCTGCGTCATGGGGCCGACTTTTGCGCCGAAAGCCGCGCGATATATCAATCGCGCCGCGATGCGCTCGTTGACGGGTTGGCCGACATCGGCTGGGCGGTTGACCGTCCGCAAGCCGGTATGTTCGTGTGGGCGAAAATTCCGGACGGCTTTACATCGCTTTCGTTTGCGAAGGCGCTCATCGACCAAGCGGGCGTCGTCGTCACGCCCGGGCACGCGTTTGGGCCAAGCGGCGAGGGCTATGTGCGCATCGCCCTCGTCCAGCCGGAGGCGGTGTTGCGCCGGGCGGTCGCCAAATTAAAAGCGACCGGCTTGTTTGCGTCTTTAGCCGCTGATCGGCGGTAGTGGGAGGTGAAGGCGATGAAGCTGCCGTCTTGGCTTCGAAAAACGCTTGTTGCCGCCATTACCGTCTGCACGTTTGGACTCGTCACACCGCCCGCTTCGCTGCTCGCGGCCAAAGAGCCGCCGTCAGATGACGCCCCGTCTCCCGATTGGAAGCATTCCCAAGCAGACCATGCGGCGGAAGCTGTTTCTGTTTCGTTAACTCGTGAACAGTTTATCGAAGAGACGATGGAAAAGGCAGTGGCGCAGTCGTACGAAAAGTTCGGCCGCAAAATCGCCCCGGTTATTGAAGATGAATTTCGCACCGTCATCTTGCCGCGCATCGAAGAGGTGATTGCCGGGCTGGCTGAACGCTGTCCGGAAGAAGAGCTCCGTTATTTGGCCGTATCGGAAAATCCGTCCGGCGGGCAAGGGGAACGCATTTTCCATTTGTATCGCATGGACACAGGAGAAGATCTCGTCCGCTTTCACGTCCGCCGCGAACACCCGCCGCAGGACGGGTACTGGTTTCAATTTCACTATCATACTTGCGATGATGGCTTTCAAGCTCACTATGAACTCGGGAAAATCTACTGGTCCAAAAATACGCCGCCGAATTGGCGCACATAAACCGCTTGCGGTTCTTTCCTGATTTTGCGCGTTTTTCCCTGCTTCGTTCTATGATATCATTTTCATAGAATAAAAGAAGCGGGGGAACACCATGAAACGATTGTGGACTAGTTTGTTGGCAGCGCTGTTCGCGATTCCGCTTCTATCGCTTTCGCCGTACCCGGCCGCCCACGGCGTGCTGCTTCAAGAAAGCGGCCTTGATCTTCGGGACATTCCGTCCCGTGACGTGCTCGGCCGCATTGTGATCGTGCCCGAGACAGCGTTTCCCGCTGCGGAGGCGAACAAGACCATTCAGACGCTTGCCCGCATGGATCGCAGCATTTTAGAGCAGGCGGCTGCTCATCATATTTACATTCAGCTGTTGACAGGCCCTATTACGAATGAACCGACAGCTCGCCACTTGCGTGGGAAAACCCCGCGCGGCTATGCGCCGGGATCCAAAACATGGGATGACGTGCCGGGCATCGGCGGGTCGCATTTGGTGCTCGTCCGTCTCGGCCATAGCGAAAAAGGGAAAGGACACGGCTCGGTCAATTTGGAGCTGCATGAGTTTGCTCATTCGCTCGATTACATCGTATTTGACCGCATTCATGAAACGGACGAATTTCAAGCGATTTGGCGGGAGGAGGCGCCGCGGCTTTTTCCTGGCGAATCTTATTTTTTGACCTATCCAGAAGAGTATTTTGCCGAGTCGTTTGCCTATTATTACGCAAGTGAAGAGACGCGGCACACGCTGCGGGCGGCAGCGCCGAACACATACGCATTCATCCGTGGATTGGCGGAGCGGGCCTCGTAAAAGGCTCGTTTTTTTATGGACAAATGGTTCACCATGTGTTGCTTTATGGTATGATAGAGCGTGAGGTGAGGACATTGCGGCAATATTTACAGCTTTTGGAGGATATTTTGGAAAACGGCGTCGAAAAAGAAGACCGAACGGGCGTCGGCACGCTGTCGGTGTTCGGCCGCCAGCTCCGCTTCAACTTACAAGATGGATTTCCGCTCGTGACAACGAAAAAATTGCATATCCGCTCCATCATTTATGAACTGCTTTGGTTTTTAAAAGGCGATACGAACGTCCGCTATTTGCAGGAGAATGGCGTGACGATTTGGGACGAGTGGGCGGACGAAAACGGCGATCTCGGCCCGATTTACGGCGCGCAATGGCGCTCGTGGAAGGGAGCAGACGGGAAAACCATCGACCAGATCGCATGGGTTGTCGAAGAGATCAAACGAAATCCGCATTCACGCCGGCTGCTGGTGAGCGCTTGGAATGTAGCGGAATTGGACGAGATGAAGCTGCCGCCGTGCCATTACGCCTTCCAGTTTTACGTCGCCAACGGCCGGTTGTCATGCATGTGGCAGCAGCGCTCCGTTGATACGTTTTTAGGGTTGCCGTTTAACATCGCGAGCTACGCGTTGTTGACGCATATGATCGCCCAGCAGTGCGACCTCGATGTCGGCGAACTCATTTTCACCGGCGGCGACGTCCATTTGTACAAAAATCATCTGGAACAAGCGAAACTGCAGCTGACGCGCGAGCCGCGCCCGCTGCCGAAGCTCGTGATCAAACGGAAGCCGCCGTCTATCTTTGACTATGAATACGACGACTTTGAAATCGTCGGCTACGATCCGCATCCGGCGATTAAAGCGCCGGTGGCGGTGTGAAGGGGAGAGCGCGATGATGTCGCACATTGTGGCGATGGATGAAAACCGGGTGATCGGCAAAGACAACGGTTTGCCTTGGCATTTGCCGGCTGATTTGGCGTATTTCAAACGGGTGACGATGGGGCATGCCATCGTGATGGGGCGAAAAACGTTTGAGGCGATCGGCCGGCCGCTTCCCGGCCGGGAAAACATCGTCGTCACGCGCAACCGTTCGTTTCGCCCGGAAGGCTGCCTTGTGCTTCACTCGCTCGACGAGGTGAAACAGTGGGCCGCCGGCCGCAACGATGAAGAGGTGTTTATCATCGGAGGAGCGGAACTGTTTCAGGCGACGATGCCGCTTGCCGACCGACTGTATGTGACGAAAATTTTCGCCTCGTTCCCTGGCGATACGTTTTATCCGCCGATTTCCGAGCAAGAGTGGGAGATCGTTTCATATACGCAAGGAACGATCGATGAAAAAAACCGATACGATCACGCCTTTCTCATTTATGAGCGAAAAACAGGGCGCGCTTAGCTTTTGGCTGGGCGCGTCTTTTTGCATAGAAGCGGGGCGAACAAGGAACGATAACAAGTAAGACCCAACAATGGAAATGGAGGAAGACAAATGAAGCATATCGTTCCTTTTATCGTCAAGCTCGCCGCTTGGAGCGTCGTCTTATTTTCCATGTTTACGATCTTCAACGCCCCGCTTTCGTTGATTTCGCTCATGACGGTCATCACGGCGCTCGTGTCTTACGTCATCGGCGATGTGTTCATCTTGCCGCGCGTCGGCCATTTTGTTGCTGCCGCACTTGACGTGCCGCTTTCCTTTTTGTTGATTTGGCCGTCCAGCTTTGCCCTCATTGCCCCGTCCGTCAACATGGCATACGGCGCATTTTTCAGCGCCTTGGCGATCGGGGCGGTTGAAGCGTTTTTCCACTTGTATATGGAAAGCCATGTTCTCGAAGAGGCAAGGAGGGAAGAAGAGCACCGCTGGTATGATGAAGGAAGATGGGCAACGGAATTTGCCGAGGAAGAAGAGTTTAAAAAAGAGGACGACCGGACATAGCGCCGGTCGTTTTTTCGGTCCGCTTGCGCATGAACGAGCCGTTCGCTGTGCCTGTATTGGCCGAGTGGAAGAGGTTTCTAGAAGCTCATCCGATGACGTCAAGCTAGGACCGCGGAAGCGTCCGGTAAAGCGGGATTATCGCGATGATCGCGAGCCAGCCCCTCTTCACTCAAAAACTTTTCGAAAATTCCCTTTTCTTTTTACGAATTTGTGATATAATCTACAAATCAAAGACAACTTAGAAAAGAAAGGGAACGAGAACATGGAACAACAGCTGAAACGAAAGCAAGGGGCAGTATACGTCGAGGACATTTTGATCGCGTATCATACGTTGAAGGATGTTGTGTTCCATACGCCGCTGCAAAAAAATCCGCTGTTATCCGAGCGCTACGAATGCAATGTCTACTTAAAGCGCGAGGATTTGCAAGTCGTGCGTTCGTTTAAGCTGCGCGGGGCGTACAACAGGATGAAGCATTTAACGGATGAGGAGCGGAGAAACGGGGTGGTATGCGCCAGCGCCGGCAACCATGCCCAAGGGGTGGCCTATTCATGCCGAGCGCTTGGCGTGCATGGGAAAATTTATATGCCGGCGACGACGCCGCGGCAAAAAGTGTCGCAAGTGCAGCTGTTTGGCAAAGACATGGTTGAGATCGTGCTTGTCGGCGACACGTTTGACGATTCCTACAACGAAGCGGTGAAGTGCGCCGAGGCGGAAGGGCGGACGTTCATCCATCCGTTTGATGACGAATACGTCATCGCCGGACAGGGGACGATTGGCGTCGAGGTGCTCAACGACTGCGATGAGCCGATTGACTTTTTGTTTGCCAGCATCGGGGGCGGTGGATTGATGGCTGGGCTGGGGACGTATGTGAAAAGCATTTCCCCGTCCACTAAAGTGATTGGCGTCGAACCGGCCGGCGCCCCATCGATGAAAACGGCGCTCGAGCATGGACGTGTCGTCACGCTTGAGGAGATTGACAAGTTCGTGGACGGCGCCGCCGTCAAAACGGTCGGGGAAAAAACGTTTGCCTTATGCCGCGGGGTGCTTGATGACATCGTCGTCGTTCCAGAAGGGAAAGTGTGCACGACGATTTTGGAGCTGTACAACGAAAACGCCATCGTCGCCGAGCCGGCTGGGGCGCTGCCGATCGCCGCGCTCGAGTTTTACAAGGAACATATCCGCGGCAAGACGGTCGTTTGCGTGGTGAGCGGCGGCAACAACGACATCGACCGGATGCAGGAAATTAAAGAGCGCTCGATGATTTACGAAGGGCTGCAGCACTATTTCATCGTCAACTTCCCGCAGCGGGCCGGGGCGCTGCGCGAGTTTTTGGATGAAGTGCTTGGGCCGACGGATGACATCACCCGGTTTGAATACACGAAGAAAAACAACAAAGAAAGCGGACCGGCGCTTGTGGGCATCGAGCTGAAACGGCGCGAAGACTACGCACCGCTCATCGAGCGGATGAAGAAAAAAGGTTTCCCGTTCCAAGAGGTCAACAAAGACCCGAACTTGTTCCATCTATTGATTTGACGAAAAAAGTCGGAACAAATTCGCCGCATTCCGACATACTTTTTCACCGGATTGGTGTATAATAAAAGTAAATCGGTGAAAAAGAGGATTGATATTTTGCTATTCAAAAGCCTCGAGTTTCAAAACGCGTATGGGCAGAAGGTCAAGATTATCGAAATCCCAGTATTGGAGGAAGAGAACACATACCGATTCATGATCCAACTGCGCTTGGAGGCGTTTATTGCAAAGGTGTACCGATCGAGAACGAGCCGTTCTGTGTATTCGTTCCGCGAACATTTGAAGAAAGTGCTGAAATGGCCTGTATATGAACAGATCTTTAAAGAAACGGCGTTAAAGCATAATGCATGACTGTTGTTGTTTTGCCCTTGGCGGCAAAACAACTTTTTTTTGGTGGGATTTTCGCCGGTTTCATTATATAATGGAAACGAGATCATCAGTATTAGGAGTGAACGAATGAAATCAATCAAAATTGTAACCGACTCAACGGTCGATGTGCCGGCGGCGGTGCTTGCCGAGCACGGCGTTGAAGTCGTTCCGCTTCATTTGACAGTGGATGGGGAGGCGTTTATCGACCGGGTGACGATCACACCAGGGCAGTTTATGGCGAAGATGAAGGCAGCGCGTGAACTGCCGAAAAGCTCGCAACCGTCGGTCGGTGAGTTTCTAGCTGTCTATGACCGGCTCGGGGCGGACGGAAGCGAGATCATATCGATCCATATGGCCGGCGAGCTGAGCGGCACGGTCCGTTCGGCTGAGCATGCGGCGGCCCTGACCAAAGCGAACGTGACGGTCGTCGATTCCCAATTCATTTCGTATGCGCTTGGATTCCAAGTGCTTGAAGCCGCCCGCTTGGCGAAGGCGGGTCGAAGCGTTGACGAGATCATCCGGCGCTTAGACGACGTGCGCCGTCGTACGCGGCTGTATGTGGTGCTCGATACGCTCGATCATTTAGCGAAAGGCGGCCGCATCGGCCGCGGCAAAGCGCTCGTCGGCTCGTTGCTGCGCATCAAGCCGATCGCTGCGCTTGTTGACGGGCTGTATACACCGGTGTCGAACGTGCGCAGCTTTTCGCAAGCCATCGCCGATTTAGCGGGCCGGTTGGTTGAGGAGAAGGCGGAAGCGCCGGTGCGCGCGGTCGCCATTGCCCATGCCGATGCCGGGCGCTGGGCGGAGCGGCTGAGAGAAGCAGTCGCTGAGGCGATCGGTTCTGTGCCGGTTGACATTGTTGAAACGACGCCGGTTATTTCGATTCATACCGGACCCGGCGCGCTTGCGCTGATGTATTATACGGAAGAAGGGGAGCACAAGGGGTCGGGCGCAGTTTGAAACAAAGCGATACAGGATGAAAGGGACGAGCAGTGGATGTGGAAACGAATCATGATGATGGCAGCCGTTTGTTTGCTTGCCGCGTGCGGAAAAACAATTCCGGATGCCAAAAACTGGCCGGTCGCTGACTTTACGTTTGTCGATCAGACCGGCAAGCCGTTTGGACTTCGCGATCTGAAAGGAAAAGTGTGGGTCGCCGATTTTATTTTTACCAATTGCGAAACGGTGTGTCCGCCGATGACCGCCCACATGGCCAAACTGAAAGAGAAGGCGGAAGAAAAGGGGCTCGATGTTGAATTTGTTTCGTTCAGTGTCGACCCGGAAGTTGACACGCCGGAAAAACTGGCGGCTTATGCGAAACAATTTACAAATGACCTAGCAAACTGGCATTTCCTGACCGGGTACCGCCCAACCGAGATCAGCGAGCTGGCGCAAAAAAGCTTTAAAACGATGGTGCAAAAGCCGGCTGGCGATGACCAAGTCATCCACGGCACAAGCTTTTATTTAGTCGGGCCGGACGGAAAAGTGGTTCAGACGTACAGCGGTGTGCAAGATGTGCCGTACGATACGATTTTAGAGCATATTGAAATTTTGCAGTCGTCGCGATAAGGCAAAAACGGACGCCGTTTTGCCTTCTTTTCGTCTTTCCCCTGTTGCGGCAAAAGGCAGGTGTCACACATGATGCGATGGGGATGGCTCATCATGGTGGGGGTGTTGCTTGCCGGGTGCACGGTGCTCCCGGCCGGCGGGAAGCCGGACCGCCCGCATGAAACCGCCGTCAGCCAGCCGGAAGCGAAGCCGTTGCCGAAAGACATTCACCTCGTCGCGTTAGGCGATTCATTGACCGAAGGAGTCGGAGACGGTGAAAGGAAAGGCGGCTATGTCGGCCGCCTTGTCCCGCTTTTGGCGGCGGAGGATGGGGTGCGGACGGTGACCGTCACGAATGCCGGAAAGCGCGGCCGGCGCATCACCGAACTTGAACCGGTTATTCGCGCCCATCAGGCGGAGCTTGAGCGGGCTCATATCGTCATGATCACGATCGGCGGCAATGACGTGATGAATGTCGTCCGCGCTCATTTTTTTGACTTATCGTACGAGCGGTTTGCGAACGAGAGCCAACGATTTGCCGAGCGGCTCGATCATTTGTTGATGTTGTTGCGCACGATCAACCCGGATGCGGTCGTTGTCCTGATCGGCTTGTACAATCCGTTTTCCGCCACGTTGCCGAACATCCCGGAAATCGATGATGTCATCGCCGAATGGAACCGCACAAGCCAAGCAGTGGTTTCCCGCTATCCGCGCACGATCTTTGTGGATATTCAAGACATGTTTGCCAACCGCGATGATTTGCTTCACCGCGATGAATTTCACCCGAACGCCGAGGGATATGCGCAAATGGCAGTGCGGGTGTATGAGTCGCTCGATGCGCGAAAAGAGTGGTGGGCGAACTGATGGAAACGAAATGAAGCAGCATAAGGAGTATGTTGGAATGAATTGGAAACGATCGTTTTTCGTTTTGGCGGCTGTGAATGCTGTTGTGCTCATTCTTGCCGCTGTTTGGCTGCTGCAGCCGTCTCCGCCGGTGAAACGGCCGGAGCGCCCGGATGTGGAAGGGGCTTCGTTTACGGTGTACTCCAAAAAAGCGCACTTGAACGCTGTCATTAACGATTATTTGGCGGAAAAAACGAAAGACCATCCGCTTCGCTATGACGTTTGGCTCGCCGACCGCGTTTACGTCTCGAGTGAAATTCCGATCTTTGGGCGCAACGTCGAGCTCGTCGTCTCGTTTGTGCCGAAAGTCGTGAAAGGCGGGAACGTCGAACTTGTCGAACCGGTCATTTCGCTCGGCGACTGGAAGCTGCCGGTGACGTACGTGCTTCGCTACTTGCAAAAGCATGCGCCGCTGCCGGATGAAGTCATCATCGATCCGGGACGGGCCCGCATTTATGTGGCGCTCCATGAGATTCGTTTTGGCAACGGGTATCAAGTAGCGGCGAAAAAAATCGATTTGGCGGCCGATGAAATCGTATTTACCTTAACGATCCCGACAAACCGTCCGCGGTAAAAACGTTGACGTCAACGTTTCCGTGCAACATCGTGAATCTTGTCGGCGTCTATTTGGAAGAAAAAAGGTGTCTCAAAGGCAATGAGACACCTTTTTTTGGCCGTTCCAGCCTCGTGCGGCCCCGCCGTTAGATCAGGCGCAGCCCTTTCGGATAAAAGTTTTTCACCGTCCCTTTGACTTCTTTTCCCCAGCCGAATGGAAACCCGTCGACCGTCACAAGCAGCCAGCCGCGGTCGCCGCCGGTGGACAGCGTTTCGCCGCGCCAATACTGAAGGCATTCCCGGCTGTCGCTTGATAAGTCGAGCACGTGCTTCGCTTCGTCCGCTCGCAGCGCCAAGGCGAGGGCATGGTTCGGCTCAAACCGCTCCTTTTTGGCCTCGCCAAGATGAAGGCCAGCGCGCACCACTTTCAAGCCGGACAAATCCGGGCATCGGTCCGGGAGCATGGCCAAATGGCTGCCAAACGAGAGGATTGTTCCGTGCTGCACGGTTTGCAACGATTGCTGTTCAAATTGGCGGTACAATCGGACGGCCGCTTTTGGCGCGTTCGCTTTCGCCCACCGCCCGCTCCAAGGCGGAGTCGGCCGCTGTTTTTGCAGCTTGGCGACAAAATGTCCTTCCCCTTTGAGGCGATGCGGCCAAAGGCGGGCGGCGTGGACGAGATCGGATCGATTGGTTTTCGTCCATTCCGGCCGTCCCGGCTCGATGCCGCCGATTTTCGCAATCGGCAGCAACCGCAAATCATCGTACGTCTCGAGCAGCCATTCCATCGTTTGCTCGTTTTCCTCCGGAGAGAACGTGCATGTTGAATAGACAAGAATGCCGCCTTCTTTCAGCATCGCATAGGCGCTTTCTAAAATGCGCCGCTGTCTGGCCGCGCATTCTTCCACATAGGCCGGGCTCCAAAACGAGGCGGCCTCTTCTTCTTTCCGGAACATGCCCTCCCCCGAGCACGGAGCGTCCACTAAAATTTTGTCAAAAAAGCCCGGAAACCGCTCGGCAAGCGTTTCGGGAGCTTCATTGACGACGATGGTGTTCGTCAAGCCGAACCGTTCGACGTTCTCTGCAAGCGCTTTGACCCGTTTCGGGTGGATTTCGTTGGCGACAAGCAGCCCTCTGTTTTTCATCATCGCGCCAAGCTGGGTCGTTTTCCCGCCAGGGGCGGCGCACAAGTCAAGCACCGTATCCCCCGGCTCAGGCTGCAGCGCCTCGGCGGCCGCCATCGCGCTCGGTTCTTGAATGTAATACAGGCCGGCCGCATGGTACGGATGCTTTCCCGGCTGTTCGTCCGGTTCATAATAAAACCCGGTCGGGCAAAACGGCACCGGGGAAAGGGAAAAGGGCGCCGTTTTGACCCATGCGCCCGGGTCGGTTTTCAACGGATTGACGCGCAAGCCGTTGATTTTTTCGTTTTCATACACAGCGAAAAACTCGTCTGCTTCTTCATCAAGCAGCTTCTTCATTTTCGCGACAAATGCTTCCGGCAATCTCAACGCAGCAAATCTCCTTTCTCCGTCCGTTGTCATGAGCGTTTGCCTGGCCATTTCACTTTTGGCTCCGTTTTGTTCAAGATGCGCTTGATGTTGGCGCGATGACGATAAAAGATAAACGAAGCCAGCAACAACACTGCCACCGTCAATGGAATGTCGTCCGTGAAAAAGACGGTGTACACGACCGCGTACAGCGCCGCGGCCATCGATGACAGCGAGACGTAGCGTGAAACAGCCAAGACGACAAGAAACACGGCGATGAGCGACAAAAAGAACAACGGCGAATAAAACAGCATCACCCCGCCCGATGTCGCCACCGCCTTGCCGCCGCGGAACTTGGCGAACACCGGATACATATGGCCGACGACTGCCACCGCTCCGGCCAAAAGCGGATGCACGGGGACGGAAAAAAACATCGGCAAGCTCGCCGCCAGCGTTCCTTTCAACATATCCCCGACAATGACGATCGTGCCCGCTTTCGCCCCAAGCACGCGGAACGTGTTCGTTCCCCCGAGATTGCCGCTTCCATGTTCGCGGATGTCGATCCCGTAGCCGATTTTCCCGACAAGAAGGCCAAACGGAATCGAGCCGAGAAGATAAGCAAGAAGCAAAATGAGTGCGGTCATCGAATCAAACACCCTTTACTCAACAAGTTTGTGCATGTTTCTATTTTATCATGCGCCGGTTAAAACGGTAGACTGGAAATGAAGAAAAGCGGTTGTTTTGCATTTCCACATGATAACCGGTAAACTGAAAAGCAGGCAGGGACGGACGAGTTCATTCGTCCCGCAGCAAACGCAGAGAAGAGAGGAGCGGCTGTGATGAAAACGACCGTCACGTGGAACGGAAACATGTCATTCAGCGGCCAAAGCGCTTCCGGCGTCACCATTCCGATCGACGCCGCGAAAGACGTCGGCGGCAACGATTCCGGCGCCCGGCCGATGGAGCTGTTGCTTCACGCCTTGGCCGGCTGCACCGGCATTGACATCGTTTTGATCTTGCGGAAAATGCGGCTTGACGTCCGCGCGTTTTCGATGGAAGTCGAAGGAACGCGCGCCGATGACCACCCGAAGCGGTTTACCGACATTCATATTCATTATGCGCTCGAAGGCGATTTGCCGGAAGACAAAGTCGCCCGCGCCATTCGGTTGTCAAAAGAAAAATATTGTTCCGTTTCCCATTCGTTAAATGCCGCCATTACAGCGAGCTATTCGATCAACGGCGTGCGCGGGAAGGAGACGATCTAACCAAAGAAAAGAACGTGGCGTTCATGTTTGTTTCGCGTGGCATAGCACGGAATGGCAAAACGATGAAAAAGGTGTTCCGATCGTTGGCGGAACACCTTTTCACCGAGCTAACAGGGAAAGGCTGTCCGAAGAGATGTGTTTGACTCTATCGAGCGGTCTTTTTGTTTCTGTTGTTCTCAACAGTCAGTTGTGAATTTACAAAATATTTACAGAAAAATCATCCTTTCTGCTCTATGATTGTATGGACTCGCAAGGATATAATGGGAGTGAACGAGAAGGCGAGAGAAAGGGGAACCGGGAATGAAGAATTCCAAACGATGGGGAAGACGGGTGCTATCCGCATTGGCCGCTGCAGCGGTGCTGGCCGCCACTCCAGTCGGGGCGGCAGGGAACGGGAAAAGCATGGGGAAGCCGCCTGCTTCCTCGCACCGTTATATTGAGGTGCAGCTGTTAGGCATGAACGATTTCCACGGCCAACTCAATGTGACAAGAAAAGTCGGCGGGCGGGAAGTCGGACGGGCTGATTATTTGGCTGCCTATTTGAAACAGCGGGAGGCGGAAAACAAAAACACGCTGCTCGTCCATGCCGGCGATGCGGTTGGCGCCAGCCCCCCGGTATCAGCGCTGCTGCAAGATGAACCGACGATCGAAGTGCTCAATAAGCTCGGCTTTGACGTCGGCACCCTTGGCAACCATGAGTTTGATGAAGGAGTAGCGGAAATGCTCCGCCTGATCCATGGCGGCTACCACCCGGCGACCGGTGACTTTGCCGGAGCGGATTTTCCGTACGTGAGCGCCAACGTCGTTGATGCGCAAACGGGAAAGCCGATTCTCCCGCCATATGTGATTAAGCGGGTCAACGGCATACCGATCGGATTGATCGGCGTCACGCTCACGGAAACACCAACGATTGTGACGCCAAGCGGCGTCGCGGGAGTCAAGTTCATCGATGAGGCAACAGCGATTAACAAAGCGGTCCGGGAACTGAAGAAAAAAGGGGTGCAAACGATCGTCGTTCTCGCCCATAACCCCGGCGTATCCAATCCGGATGGGACAAACGCCAGCGGGGAAATTGTCGATATCGCCAAAAATATCGATGATGAAGTCGATGTGATTTTCGCCGGTCATAACCATGCCTATTTAAATGCGGTTGTGGACGGCAAGCTGCTCGTTCAGTCGTATTCGTACGGCACGGCGTTTTCTGATGTCGATTTGAAAATCGACCCGCGCACGAAAGACGTCGTCGCCAAAAAAGCAGAGATCGTGACGACCTATCATGACGGCATCACTCCGGACCCGGAAATTCGGACGCTCATTGAAAAATATGAAGCGAAAGTGGCGCCGCTTGTCAATCAAGTCGTCGGCACGGCAGCTGAAATGATCACCGATGAACAAAATGAAAGCGGCGAGTCCGCCTTGGGCGATTTGATCGCCGATGCCCAGCGGGCGGCGATGAAAACCGATTTCGCCTTTATGAACCCGGGCGGCATTCGCGCTGATATTGAACAAGGCGAAGTAACGTGGGGCGAGCTGTACAACGTTCAGCCGTTCAACAACCAGCTTGTGAAAATGACGCTCACCGGCGCGCAAATCCGCCAGCTTTTGAACCAACAATGGCAGCAAGGGCAAACGCGCATGCTGCAAATTTCCGGCCTCCGCTATACATGGAGCGCTAGCAGACCAGCTGGGGACAAGGTTGTTGACATTCAGCTTCCAGATGGCACCCCGCTTCATCCAGACGCTGAATATACAGTAACGGTCAACAGCTTCCTCGCCGACGGCGGTGATGGGTTCACAGTGTTGACGCAAGGGCAACACCGCGAGGTCGGTCCGGTCGATTTGGATGCCCTTGTCTCGTATATTCGCGGTCTTGAGCAGCCGTTCTCGGCACGAATTGAGGGGCGGATCAACCGTCTTCCGTAACAGGTGTTGACCGAGGAAAAAGGATGGAAGGGCGAACGGTCGCTTATCTAATGAAAAAGGTGTCCCCAAAAAACTCGGGACACCTTTTCTTTACTCCTAACGGGCGGGCTTGCAGCCGCTTGTGCTTGGACGATCGAAAAAAGATCGTTCAAGAAAGGTTTTCCGTAGATCAAGATGCTTTTTGCTCGAACAGCTTGATGATCTCCACGATCACTTCGGCCGATTTCACCATTGTATCGGCGGAAATGTATTCGTAGCGGCCGTGGAAGTTTTCGCCGCCGGCAAAAAGGTTCGGCGTCGGCAGCCCCATGTAGGAGAGCTGCGACCCGTCCGTGCCGCCGCGGATCGGTTTCACTTTCGGTTCAATGCCCAAGTTCGTCATCGCTTCGTGGGCGATGTCCACAATGAGGCGCACCGGCTCGATTTTTTCGCGCATGTTGTAATATTGGTCGTTGATTTCGAGCGTGATTCGGTCGTTTCCATATTTTTGTGCAAGCGAAGCGGCGATCTCGTTCATTTTCGCTTTGCGAGCCTCGAACTGTTCACGGTCGAAGTCGCGGATAATGTAGTGAAGTTTCGTCTCCTCTACACTCCCTTGGAATGAAAGCAAATGGTAAAACCCTTCGTATCCTTCGGTATGTTCCGGCGCCTCATCGGCTGGCAGTTGCTGTTGGAACTCCATGGCGATTTTGATTGAGTTGATCATTTTTCCTTTTGCCGTGCCTGGGTGGACGTTTTTTCCTTTGATCGTGATTTTCGCTTCGGCAGCGTTAAAGCTTTCATACTCCAATTCGCCAAGCGGCCCGCCGTCGACCGTGTAGGCAAATTGGGCGCCGAATTTGGCAACGTCAAATTTGTGCGGTCCGCGGCCGATTTCCTCATCCGGGGTAAAGGCGACGCGCACTTTGCCGTGCTTGATCTCCGGGTGTTGGATGAGATAGTTCATCGCGGTCATAATTTCGGCGATTCCGGCTTTATCATCGGCGCCAAGCAGCGTCGTCCCATCGGTTGTAATCAGTGTATGCCCTTTGTAGCCGGCGAGCTCCGGGAAATCGTTTGGCGACAAGATGATGCCTTGTTCTTTGTTCAACACGATGTCGCCGCCGTCGTACTGTTCGATGATTTGCGGGTTGACGTTGGCTCCCGTAAACTCCGGAGCGGTGTCCATATGAGCCAAAAAGCCGATCACGGGCACGTTTTTGTCCGTATTGGCCGGCAGCGTCGCCATGACGTAGCCGTTTTCGTCGACTGTGACGTCTTCCATGCCGATCGACTTCAGCTCTTCGACGAGCATTCTCGCCAGCTCCCATTGCCCTTGAGTCGACGGGCATGTGCTGCTTTCTGGATCGGACTGGGTATTCACTTTGGCGTAGCGGATGAAGCGTTCGATCAATTCTTGTTTCATTTGTTCATCTCCTTTTTATGTATGAGTGTTGGGTGAATGCGCGAATCGCTTCTCCAATGCAGCGGAGCGGTTCCGTGTTTATTTTATCATATGCGATCTCCAACAAGGAAAGAGGGAGCGCCATGCGGCGCACGAGTTTTCCGCGGCCGGCGAGGCGGTTGGGATTTCGAAAGCGAAGGAATTGGGCGTCAAACCATTGGCGATGAGGCGATTTTGGCCGAGAAGCGGACGGTGGCGGAGCTCGAAGGGGCGTTCGTTTGCCCGGAAGGAGCGGCGGCGTTTGCGGCGGTCCGAAAATTGCGCGAGAGCGGCTGGATTCGCGACGGGGAGACGGTCGTCGTGCTCAACACGGGGACGGGATTGAAATACGCCGATTTGGTTCAAGTCGCCCCACCGGTGCTTGAACCGGGAGATTCGCTTTCGATGCGGGAATAATCAAGCTGTGAGCAAAAAACATAGACAAATTGAAAACAGTATTGTATGCTAAACTCATCAGAATAATTAAAAATGAAAAACGATTCATCTTCGGGGCAGGGTGAAATTCCCGACCGGCGGTGATGAGGCGCTTCGCCTCTCAGCCCGCGAGCCGCAAGGCAGGATCCGGTGCAAGTCCGGAGCCGACAGTATAGTCTGGATGGGAGAAGATGAAGGTTTGCCGGCGTTCGTTTTGGCGCATGCGAACGTCTAGTTGCGCACACCCTTTTTCTCCCTTAAGCCTTGTTCGGTTTAAGGGAGTTTTTGTTGGCGCTCGCAGCGGCAGCCTTCTTCTTGTGAGGATGAATCACGAGAAGGGGAGGAGAACAAGCATGAAACGCATTTCCATCCGCGCCTTTGTCAGCATCGGAGTGTTGGGCGCCATGGCGCATGTGCTGATGATGCTCAACTTTCCGCTGCCGCCGTTTCCGAACTTTTTGCTTGTTGACTTCAGCGACATCCCGGCGCTCATCGCCGCCTTGTTGTACGGCCCGCTCGCCGGTGTGGCGGTCGAACTATTGAAAAACGTGCTGAACTACGTGTTCGTCGGCAGCGCGACCGGCGTTCCGGTCGGCCAGATCGCCAACTTCACTGCCGGGGTGGCGTTCCTTTTGCCGGTTTCCTATATTTATCGGAAAGCCGCATCGAAAAAAGGCTTGCTGCTGGGGCTGGCGGCGGGAACAGTGACGATGGCGCTCGTCATGAGCGTGCTCAACTACTACGTCTTTTTGCCGGCGTATACGCTTTTCCTCGGCGCTCCGCAGATGAGCGCACCGGAAGCGAAGGCGTTGGTGGTATCGGCGATTTTGCCGTTTAACGCCGTCAAAGGAGCGATGGCGGCCATCGTATTTCAGCTTCTCTTTTGGCGTCTTCGTGCTTGGCTTGACAAACAGGCGGCATCTCGCCAAGCCGCTTGAGGAACAAAAAGCGAGGGTTTTTCCCTCGCTTTTTTGCGTTTGTCAAAAGCGAATCCGCGGCACCCACTCGGCAAACCGTTCTTCTTTAAACGGATTGGCGGTCATCGAATAGCCGCGCTCCTCCCAATAGCCCGGCTCATCTTCTTTCATAAAGCGGATGCCGGACGCCCATTTCGCCCCTTTCCATAAATAAAATGTCGCCGGCGGGATGAACCGGAGCGGATAGCCGTGCTTCGGCGAGATGTCCTGCCAGTCGTGATGCTTGTCTTTCCATCGATAAACAAACAAGGCATCGTCGCCCATCAGCGCGTCAAGCGGCAAGTTTGCCGAATAGCCGAACCGGTCGCCGTTTAAGTAGCCGTAAATTTTTACATATTTCACGTCGGGATCGAGATCGACGAAGCGCAAAAACTCGCGGAAAGCGATGCCTTCAAACGTCGTATCAAATTTCGACCACGTCGTCACGCAGTGCATATCCACGGTCGAAATCGTCTTCGGCAGCCGCATCACTTCCTGATACGACAGCGTCACTTCCTCTTTCACATTGCCGAACAATCGGAAATTCCACGCCGCTTCATCGAATTCGTACACATCACCTTCATGCAAAATCGGCCATTTTTCCGTTTCGAATTGGCCGGGAGGAAGTTGTTTGGTCATGGGGAGGCACTCCTTTTTCTGCTAAATTTCTCTTAATTATTCATGATACAAAATAGGGGAAGGGGATGCAATAAAAAGGGGCTCGGTTCAGTTGCTGCGGCGGCATTGTTGAGAGAGGACAAATTCCCCCAAATATTGATTGATTTTCGATTTTTCTTAATTATATAATGAAAATGATGAAATTGGAATAATTGTTCCGAAATACGGAACAACCGAAAGAAAGGGGGAAGAAAAAGCTAGTGAAGAAATAAGGAAGCGAGATGAATGAACCACAATGTCAATACGATGTTTGGAGAGGAGAAGAGAAATATGGTGCTCATTGGCGTGTTGATCGTCATCATCGGCTTCATTGTTCGCATTAATCCGCTTCTTGTCGTGACAGCGGCTGGATTGGCGACAGGACTGCTCGCTCATCAATCGCTGTATGACATTATTGAACAGTTTGGAACGGCGTTTACGACCAACCGGTATATGGCGGTGTTTATTGCTACATTACCCGTCATCGGCCTTTTGGAACGCTTTGGGCTGCGGGAACAGGCGGAGAGTGTCGTGGCGAAAATCAAGGCGGCGACAACAGGGAGAATCTTGATGGTCTATTTAACATAAATCAGCCAGAAGTCCCCCACCTCTACAGGTGGGGGATGAATGGCGTTCGGTTTTTCTGTTTTTCTCTTTCTTCTTTGGATGGCAATAGA